>CAZGOR010000067.1:0-13153 GCA_964527875.1 uncultured Bacteroides sp.
TCCGCCGGATAACCCACAGAAATCAACGAAAACGGGTGAACATGTGCTGGAAGACTGAAGATTTCCCTGATACCATCCTGTCGTTCCTTGCGTGGATAGACTCCCAGCCATACAGCACCAAGTCCGAGCGAATGTGCAGCCAACAAGAGGTTCTGTGTTGCTGCAGCACAATCTACCGGCCAGTAGCCTTTACTCAGCTCCAGCTTCTCATCCCCACAGACAATAATGGCCACACTTGCCTCAGAAAGCATCGATGCATAGGGGTGAACCTTCATGATCCGGTTCATCAGTTCCCGGTTGTCGATCACAATAAAATGCCAGGGTTGTTCATCGCGGGCCGACGGGGCATACATCGCCGATTTTAACAATATTTTAATGTGTGATTTATCAACACCCTTCCCGGTATAGCTCCGTATACTCCTTCTCTTTATTAATGCTTCAATTACGGGATTCTGCCATTGCTCCATTTCGATTGAATTAACAAGTTATAAACAATATTTAAACAGACTGTGTGGAACTATTTTTCTTAATTTTAAATGATTTTCCACTTTTTTATCTACTGACTTCGCTAAGATGCCGACTAAAAAGACAAGGAAGATATTCGTGCTGGACACGAATGTTCTATTGCATGATTACAAATGTATCTATAATTTCGAGGAAAATGATATTGTTATTCCCATTGTTGCTCTGGAAGAACTTGACAGGTTTAAGAAAGGCAATAACCAGATCAATTTCCATGCACGGGAATTTACCAGGGAATTAGACAAACTTTCCGGCGACAAGCTTTTTAATGGTGGTGTATCCCTTGGTAAAAAACTTGGTAAATTATCAATAGAAACAGGTAAACCATTCTCACAGGTCATCAGGAACTCTTTTCCTGAAGACACCTCTGACCATCGTATCCTCGCTATTGCTGAATACATCCAGCAAAATAATGTTCCAAGGGAAGTTATACTGATATCCAAGGATATCAACCTGCGCATGAAAGCCAAGTCGGTTGGCATCATGTCCCAGGATTACCAGAATGATAAAGTTGCAAATATCGATGAGCTGTATAAGGGTATTACATTACTGGAGAATGTTGATACCGGTTTAATTTCCAGGTTGTATGAAGATTTTGAGGGCATCCCGGTGAGCCAGTTTAAATTCCCTGCTGAACCCATGGCTCACCAGTTCTATATCATGAAGAATGAGAAATCAAGTGCTCTGGCTCATTACGATCCATTCAACAAGGTTATCGACAGGGTTGAAAAACAGAGAATGTATGGGATTGATCCAAGAAATGCGGAGCAGACCTTTGCACTGGATGCACTTGCACGCCCGGAAATACAGCTTGTTTCTCTGACAGGCAAGGCCGGTACGGGAAAAACACTCCTGGCACTGGCTGCTGCAATGCACCAGCGGAAAATGTATACGCAGATATTCCTTGCAAGACCCATTGTTCCACTCGCCAATCGTGATATGGGCTTCCTGCCGGGAGATATCAATGAAAAAATGGACCCTTATGTGCAGCCATTGTTCGACAACCTGGGCGTGATCAAACATAAATTCAGTCAGCAAAGTCCCGAATTCACAAAAATTGAAGAGATGCTTAAAAATGAAAAGCTTGTCATCACACCACTTGCTTATATCCGCGGCCGAAGCCTTTCCAGAGTGTTCTTTATTGTTGATGAGGCACAAAACCTGACCCCTCATGAAATTAAAACCATTATAACCCGGGCCGGAGAAGGTACAAAAATGGTCTTTACAGGTGATATTGAACAAATCGATTCACCCTATCTCGACTCCCATTCTAACGGATTAACCTATCTGTCGGACAAAATGCGTGGCCAGGAAATATTTGCCCATGTCAACCTCCTCAAAGGGGAACGCAGCTACCTCGCCGAACTGGCTAGCAACCTGCTGTAATAGAAAGTTCAAGGTTCAAAGTTCAAAGTTCCCATCTCCATGCTCCATGCTCCATGCTATCAGTTCAAAGTTCAAAGTTCAAGGTTCAAAGTTCCCATCTCCATGCTCCATGCTCCATGCTCCATGCTATCAGTTCAAAGTCACGAGTTCAAAGTTCAAAGTTCAAGGTTTAAAGTTCAGTATTAATCCTTTGATGCCCGATACAATTATAACCAACGAAATTTTTATCGCTACTACAACCATTGCGACCATTGTAACCACACCCCAATCCCAAACTCATAACACCCAATTGCGACCACTGAGACAACTGCGAATTGAGACATTCACATATTTTCCATATATTTGATTAAGCCTAATCACAAAAAACCATGACAAAAACATTATTCATTACCCGGCATGGAAAATCAAGCTGGGATTTCGAAAATATCGCTGACATCGACAGGCCATTGAGCACCCGTGGTATTAATAATGCCTACACAATGGCCGAAAGGTTCAAAGCGAAAGGTATGATATCCGAACTACTGTTCAGCAGTCCCGCCAGTCGCGCCCTTCATACAGCCATTATCTATATAAGGATTCTGGGACTATCCTGGGAATCCCTGAAAATCAATGAAAGAATCTATTTTGATTCTGCAAATGAAATACTGGAAATCATTGAGCAGGCTGACGATCATTATTCCTCCATTATGGTGATTGGTCATAATCCGGCTTTCACCGAACTGGCCAATAGCCTGTTGCAGCATCCTGTCGACAATATCCCCACAGCAGGGATCGTTACACTCGTGTTCCCGACCAATCAATGGGCGTTAATCAGAACAATGAAGACTGAAAAAGAGGACTTCGATTATCCAAAAAAACAATAATACAGACTCCCCGGTTTTTATTACCTTTGTTTTCCCGACCAAAAAGCCAGGCTGGCTCCTGAAAGTATGTCAGAAAATAAAAATATCATCAATCGTGAACTTAGCTGGCTTTCGTTTAACGAAAGAGTACTGCAGGAAGCTGCTGATCCAAATGTTCCATTGATAGAAAGATTCAGGTTTCTGGGTATTTACTCAAATAATCAGGATGAATTTTTCAAGGTGAGGGTAGCCACGATAAAAAGAATGATAGATGTTGAAAAATCCACCGGCGTCAAGAACAGGATAAATCCCAGAAAAATATTGAACCAGATACAGAAGAAAGTATTGGTTCTGAACGACCAGTTTGAGATCATTTATTCCAATCTGATCAAGGAACTGGCAAAACATAATATCTATATCATTGACGAAACCCAATTAAATCCTGAACAGGGGGAATATGTCAGGAATTATTTTCATGAGCATGTTCATTCAGTCATTACTCCGATCATGCTCCGGAATGTAAAAACATGCCCTCAACTCAAGGATAAATCAATATACCTTGCCATTAAATTATCCCGGATAGATTCCTCTCCGGAGACTCAGCTTGCCATTATTGAATTACCTACTGATGAAATTTCGCGATTTATTGTCCTTCCCCCGATTAACAAGAAGAAATACATCATTCTTCTTGATGATGTGATCAGGTATTGTCTGGATGACATCTTCACCACTTATAAATTTGACAAATACGAGGCATATACGATCAAACTTACACGTGATGCAGAGCTTGACATTGATAACGACCTTTCCAAAAGTTTCCTTGAAAAAATTTCCGAAAGTGTCAGCAGCAGGAAGAAAGGACAGCCGGTGAGGTTTGTTTATGACAGTTCTATTTCTCCTGATCTGTTTAAATATCTCATTAAACAGCTAGAGCTTGGCAGCGAGGATAATCTTATTGCTGCAGGACGGTATCATAATTTCAAGGATTATATGAAATTTCCGAATCTTGGTGGAAAACGGCTGACATACAAACCCACTCCTCCATGCCCGCACCCGTTGATCAAACCTCACAAGAGCATTCTGGAAGTAATCGCCAGGAAAGATATTCTCCTGCATGTTCCCTATCAGAAATTCGATGTATTCATCAACCTGTTGAGAGAAGCTTCTATCGATCCGCAGGTGACCAATATAAAAATCACGCTTTACCGCGTCGCTTACAATTCCAGGGTGATCAATGCGCTGATCAATGCTGCCCTGAATGGTAAAAAAGTTACTGTTGTCATTGAATTGCAGGCCCGTTTTGATGAAAAATCGAATATCCACTGGTCCAGAGAACTTGAAGAAGCCGGAGCCCATGTTATTTTTGGCATGCACGGGCTGAAAGTACATTCCAAGCTGCTGCTGATTGTCAGAAAGGAAAACAGAAAAATCGTGAAGTACGGATCTGTCGGAACAGGTAATTATCATGAAGGAACAGCCAATATTTATGCCGATATGCACCTCATCACTGCCGACAAGAGGATCAATGATGAGATTGACAAAGTCTTCAAATTCTTCGAAACGACTTACAAAACATTCACATACAGACACCTCCTGGTTTCTCCTCTTTATATGAGAAAACGGTTCTATGCACTGATTGATAATGAAATAAAAAATGCCAGGGCAGGTAAGCCTGCCTATATTATTGTCAAGATAAACAGTATTGTCGATACAGATATGATTAAAAAACTTTACCAGGCCAGCCGGGCAGGCGTCAGGATTGAGGGAGTAATCAGGGGCATGTGCTCACTGATCCCGAAAGTGCCGGGACTCAGTGAGAATATCCGCATCGTCAGTATTGTCGATAAATACCTTGAACACGCCAGGGTGTTCGTATTTTGTAATAACCATAAAGAGCTTTATTATATTTCATCAGCCGACTGGATGCCCCGTAACCTTGATCACCGCATTGAAGTTGCAGCACCAATATATGATCCTGATATTCAAAAAGAACTAAAAACAATGCTGAACATCCAGCTGAAAGACAATATAAAGGCAAGGATCATTAACCAATCACAGGATAATACTTATAAATCTTCCAACAACACCCGCCCCATCAGATCCCAGATGGAACTTTATAACTTTTATAAGAAATTGAGCGTTGTGAGCAAAGATTGAGAAAAGGGAGGTTTTCGGTCTTCCGTCTTCTGTTTTCCGTCTTCCGTCTTCAATGTGACCAAATTTTTCATTATATTTAAATAGAAATAGAGCTTTCAGGATTATTATATCGTTTCTATTTCTATTTTTGTGCTTCAATTTTGATCGTTTCATAATGGATCTTGAAAATCTTTGCATACAGGTACAGTCCCTTACCATTGAAACAGGGACATTCATTTTCAATGAGCGGAAACATTTTTCATCACAAAATATTGAAGTCAAGGGAAAACACAATTATGTCACATATGTTGATAAAACAGCAGAAGAAAAACTTGTTTCCGGATTAAAGATGCTTCTGCCTGAAGCTGGTTTTATCGCGGAAGAAGAAACCAGTACCCTTCGGGGAGAACGATATAACTGGATCATTGATCCGCTTGATGGGACCACAAACTTTATCCATGGTCTCCCGCCATATGCTGTTAGTATTGCATTAATGGATAAAGATGAGATCATCCTCGGCATCATTTACGAAATCACTTTCAGGGAATGTTTTTATGCATGGAAAGACAGCATTGCATATCTGAATGGCAGGAAAATCAGTGTCAGCAAAACCAACAAAGTCAGCAATTCCCTGATAGCCACCGGTTTCCCTTATACTAATTTTGAAAGGATCGACGAATTTATGCATTCTGTCAAATATTTCATGGAACATTCCCATGGCCTGAGAAGGATGGGATCTGCCGCTACTGATATAGCATATGTTGCCTGCGGACGCTTTGATGCTTTCTATGAATACGGATTAAATCCCTGGGATGTCGCCGCAGCTGTTCTGATCATCAGGCAGGCGGGGGGCAGGGTCGGTGACTTTAATGGCGGGGATAATTACCTGTTCGGAAAAGAGATTATTACTGCTAACGCTGGAATATACGATGAATTCAGGGAAATAATCAATAATATCATGGTTAAGGGGAAAAAGTTATGATATTCCTGTTCAGAAAAACTAACTGATGTCTTTCATCCTATTTTATATTATTTTCTCATTGTGCTGGCTGCTCGCCCTGCTTCCATTAAAAATACTCTACATACTGTCAGACATCATCTTCCCATGCACTTACTACCTGCTTAATTACCGGAAGAAAACCGTGATGCAGAATCTGAAAAATTCTTTTCCTGAAAAAACTGATGCTGAATTGAAAATCCTTGCAAAGAAATTTTACAGACACTTCAATGATATTCTTCTTGAAACGCTGAAACTGATCCATTTCACACCTGAACAGCTGGCACAAAGGATTAAATTGAAAAACCCGGAAGTACTGGAAGATCTATATTACAGGAATAAGTCAGTCATAGCCGTGTTTGGACATTATAACAACTGGGAATGGATTCTCGGGATTAACACGATGATCCCACATCATACGATGGCCATATATAAACCTTTTAACAACAAATATTTCAACGATTATATTATCAGGCTGCGCAACAGGTTCGGTGCTGAACTGGTACCTATGCGCAAGACCCTTAAAACAATGCTCGATTACAGTAAGAATGGCAAACTCACCCTGACCGGGTTTATCGCGGATCAATCACCAGTCTGGGAAGAAACACAATACTGGACTGATTTTTTAAACCAGCAAACGCCTGTTTATCTGGGTATTGAAAAAATGGCAAAAAAAACAGACCAGGTAGTGGTTTATTTTTATCAAAAAAAGATCAGCCGCGGCAGATATGAAATTGAAGTCATAAAATTATTTGACAATCCGAAAGAGACATCGCCTCATGAAATCACAGAAAAACACTTGGGTGTACTGGAAGAGATCATAACCGATCAGCCGGAATACTGGTTATGGACACACCGAAGGTGGAAACTGACACCGCGAAAAATGAAGGAAAAATATGGTTAAATGGTTAAATGGTTTATAATTAGCAATTTAACAATTACAACCATTGCGACTCTTTGACCACTGCGACAATTGTAACAATTGAAACTGCTGAACTAACTATTGAAGCACTACTGAACCAACTATTGAAATTATTCCTATTTTTACCAATTAAAAATTTCCGCACAATTGCCTGCAGTCGCTGTTGTCATATTAAACTGGAACGGCATCAATTATCTGAAAAGATTTCTTCCATCGGTTATTGAACATACCAATCCTGAGCTTGCAAATATTTATATAGCTGATAATGGTTCAACAGATGATTCCCTGGTCTGGCTGAGACAAAGTTATCCCGGAGTTAAAATAATTGAACTCGACCGTAACTGGGGTTTTGCTGAAGGTTACAACCGGTCTTTAAAGCAAATCTCATCTAAATATTATCTTTTACTGAATTCAGACGTTGAAGTCACTCCGCACTGGCTGGAGCCCCTTCTGGAGGTCATGGAATCAGATGCTTCCATTGCAGCATGTATGCCAAAAATCAAGTCCGTCCGGGAACGCTCTTTATTTGAATATGCTGGTGCAGCCGGGGGATTTATTGATCAATACGGATATCCGTTTTGCAGGGGAAGAATCTTTTATCATATTGAACCCGATAACGGGCAATACGACAACAATGTTAAGATTTTCTGGGCCAGTGGAGCCTGTTTTATGGTGCGTCCTGAGCTATATTTTTCTGCAGGAGGACTCGATCCCTTCTTTTTTGCCCATATGGAAGAAATTGACCTCTGCTGGAGGCTGAAAAATCATGGATTCCGGATCATGTTTGTACACCGCTCCGAAGTGTTTCACTTGGGCGGAGGTACCCTACCCAAAAAAAACCACCGGAAAACCTACCTGAACTTCAGGAATAATCTCATTTTACTTATTAAGAACCTGCCATCAGGTAAAGTTTTACAAACCATGGCAGCACGAATCATACTTGATTTTGTAGCGGCAGCGTTCTTCTTGATCAAACTCGATCCGAAGGAATCTTTTGCAGTTCTTAAAGCTTATGCCTCAATATTAACACATATGCGAAAAATATTTCACCTGAGAAAAGAAGCAATAAAAAAAGCATTCCCACAGCATCATTACGAAACATATCCCGGTAGTATTGTCTGGCAGTTTTATATCAAAAACAAACGGGAGTTCAATAAGCTTAAATATAAATCACGTTTCGTTAATAAACCGTGAGCATATTTTATTAACATGATCCTGTTTTGTTAATAATTTAATCCTCTTCCATACTGATAAATCCAATATTTTAATTACTTTTCAGGTAAATTAATGCTACCCTTAGAAAGATGCCAGATACGGAAAATCCGGTCATTCTTATAGCTGATGATGATCCTTCCGGGCTCCTTATCCTGCAGGAGTTTCTTAAGCCTTCCGGTATAGAAATCATTACTGTCACAGATGGTGTAATGGCTTTTGAAGAATCTGTAAAAAATACATTCATCCAGTTAGCGATCATAGATATCAGGATGCCGAAAATGGATGGATTGGAAGCTGTCAGATTAATTAGAAAATACAGGCCGGATCTGCCTGTTATCATCTATACCGCTGTGAATGATCCTGAATATAAGTTTCTTTTTAAAAAGCTGAATTGTAATGATTTCCTTCTGAAACCCGTCACGCCGCAGGTGGTTATCAACACAGTCTCGAAATATCTTGATTTACAAATTGACAAATACGATAACGGAAAGTATTTATTCAGTTAGATATTACAGAGAAGACATTCATATATCAGAATTAATAATCACAAATAAGGCAATAGTTTTTCCAGTTGTACGGCACGGGAACCTTTTAAAAGGATTGTAGTATCATTAAAAGGTTTTTTCTGAAGTTCTGAAATCATTTCCCCAACATTGCCAAAACATTTCCATCCCGTTGGTTTATCAATCCCGCGAAAAGCTTCTCCAACCAGGAAAACGTGTTTAAATCCCATATCATGGATCAGTCTTATCAATTTAGCATGTTCTTCCCCGGATGAATCTCCAAGTTCTTTCATCTCACCAAGGATCAGGACTTTGTTCAGGCCGGGATGGTGATGAAAATTTTTTAATGCTGCCTCCATGCTTGTGGGATTTGCATTATAAGCATCGAGAATGATCCTGTTTGATTTTGTCTTTTTGAACTGTGATCTGAAGAATTCAGGGGTATATCCTTCAATTGCCTGTTTGATCTTTTCATTACTGATACTGAAATAGGTCCCGATGCTAACTGCCGCGAGGATGTTTTCCCGGTTATAGTCGCCGACAAGATTGGATCGCATTTTTAAGGGAACGCTGGCATTTTTACCAATATATACATGCAATGCCAGGGAGGGATATGTTTCCAGTATTTCAGCCCTGCAGATAGATTCATCACAATCACCGTATTTAACAATTCCCCCCGAGAATTTAACAATCATGTCTGTCAGGACCTTATTATCACCTTTAACAAAAATACAACCATGTGCTACATCCAGATAGTCATACAATTCCCTTTTTGTTTTTCTAACACCTTCGAGAGAACCAAAACCTTCAAGGTGTGCCCGCCCGATATTGGTTATCAGTCCATATGCCGGTTGGGCAATATGGCATAATTTCATAATTTCTCCCGCATTGTTTGCACCCATCTCTACAACTCCTATCTGGTGTTCCTGTTTGATGCCGAGGATTGTCAGCGGAACGCCTATATGATTATTCAGATTGGCATGTGTGGCAAAGGCATGGTATTTCTGCAATAATATCCTATATATCAATTCTTTAGTTGTGGTTTTCCCGTTTGAGCCGGTTACTGCAATAATGCCGGCACTCAGTTTCGATCTGTGATATGTTGCCAGTTCCTGGAGTACAGTAAGGGTATCATTAACCATGATGTACCGGTTGTCGAATGAAAGGGTATGATCATCCACAACAGCATATGCAGCTCCTTTGTTCAACGCCTCAGCAGCAAAGTTATTTCCATCATAGTTTTCTCCGTGGAGTGCAAAAAAAATTGAATCACGGACAGGTTTTCTTGTATCGGTTGTAACACAAGGATATTGAAGATACACCTGGTATAGTTCCTGAATATTCATCAGGTTAAAAAAATAAAAAAACCTCATTAAAATTAATGAGGTTTTGAAGTATAATCAACATGATCTTAATTTCCCGCAGCACTTCCAACTCTGGTCATAGCACATCTGAACCCAAGGTCATCCCTGGCTGCTTCTTCATCAAAGAATCTTCTTGTTCCGGGACTCAGCCAGTAAGCACGGTCTTTCCATGATCCTCCTTTATATACCCTGGCCCGGTTATTAATAAGGCTTGTAATATCCTGTTCATGCTGGGAATACATTTGTTGGGTTTCCATGATAAAAGAATCGGGTTCAGCTTCCGACATGGAGTAGAGGCTGGAAGTATAATCTCCATCCAGATAATCCCGGTAATCGGCTTTCCTGTAATTTTGTGTATATTCCTTCACATCATCTGCATTGAGTTCTCTGTATTTCAGATTACCGTATTTATCTTTGGCAACAACTTCGCCTGTGGCAGGATCTCTCTCCAGTGTTTGGAACACATTTCCCCTGAATGGCCGGAAGCCGCTGAGATCCTCGAAAGACAGCTGACGATATACATCCTGGACCCATTCATTCACATTACCTGCCATACAATACAGGCCATAATCGTTAGGCCAGAAAGATAATACAGGAGCGGTAATTGCAGCCTGGTCATTCAGGTCACCTGCCATACCCATATAATCGCCTCTGCCTCTTATAAAGTTTGTCCTGAATTCACCCAGATATCTTCTTGAATCATTTCTCAAATGGTGCCCGTTCCAGGGATAGATCCTTCTTTCTAACAGTCTTTCTTCAAAGGTATTACCAACCAAACCGAGTGCGGCGAATTCCCATTCAGCCTCAGTTGGGAGACGGTATTTGGGAAGCAGCAGCCCATCTTCCATTCTTACCGGGCGTCCTTCCCCACTGGGATCTGTTGCAGCATCACCACCTCCCTCGCTCGGATTTGTAGGTCTTAAACTGGGCAGGTTTTCACCAACGAGTCCGATATATTGTCCTGCCAGATAAGCGTCAGTATTGAAATGCTCGGCACCCTGCTGGCCTGCCGGATCAGGCAGAAGAATACCTTCCTCAATAAGGATCATTTCATTCACCCTGTCGGTACGCCATAGTGCATAATCACCTGCCTGTCTCCAGCTTACACCCACAACCGGGTATTCATTATATGCAGGATGACGAAAATAATACTCAACATAAGGATCATTATAAGCAAGTGGATCCAGCCATACCAGTGTGTCGGGCAAAGCGTTCTGATAAACCTCCGGCATTTCTGAAAATACTCTCGAGACCCAATACAGATACTCGCGATAATCTACGTTCCTGACCTCAGTCTCATCCATATAAAAAGATGTGAGGGTCACTCTTCTTGGTATGTTGTCCCATTCATACAATATATCCTGTTCAACCCTGCCCATGGTAAAAGTGCCTCCTTCAATAAAAACAAGCCCGGGACCAGTTGCCTGCTCATATCCGGAAACAACTTCGAATCCACCCCAGTCTGGATCGTTATAATTCCAGCCGGTTGTAGATGATTCATCACCGGTTAGGGTAATATCTCCTCCTCTGCCACAGGAAAGAAACATGAAAACAATGGTTAGCAGGAAGGGAAGAATTCTGACCTTTATTCTCATGGTACTTCGTTTTTAAAGGGAATTAACTTCAAATATAATCGATTTTTTTGTTCATTTACAAGGAACTTCCCAAAAATAACTAATTTTTGGGACATTTTATTGCCCTGAATTTCTTCTTACTGCTACTTTTATACTCAAATCGGTAAATAAAAGCAATTTCGTGTGCCCCATTGCCAACATTTGAAATCCATGGTTTGGCCATATTAAAATCAAATGAATACCCAAATTGTATGCGCTGATCATTGTATCCGGCCACTGCAATGATGGAACTTAATCCGAATCGTGTATCATGCCTTGTCCATATCCCGGCAAAAATAACTTTCCTGATCACTTCCGCACCAAGACTGACCTGACGCTGACTCCCCTGTTGAATAACAATCACATTAGGATTGATCCTGACTGCTTCCCTGCCAAACCTTCTTTCAAAAACCGGTATGAATATACCGGCATGAACAGTATATTTTCTCGGTAAGGGTTCCCGGTAATCCCTGCTGAATGAAAGATTCGGACGGGCAAGATGATGAACAGCAAGCCCGGCATACCATGTCCTGGTATAACCCAGAAAACCAACAGCAAAATCAGGATAACTAACTGTTTGATCTGAAATCGGCTCATTCGGACCAAGATAAATCCCGGTCATTTTATCAATACCATCCGGGAAAATCAACCCATCTGTCTTAAGGAAACGCATCACGTAAGATGCCTGAAATCCCGCATTAATAGTTAATTCCGGATTTACTACCAGTGCATAGGAATAGATGCCACCAATCGTTAAATTACTTAATGTGCCGTTTCCCTGAACATCATTCATGATGTTGATACCTGCACCACCCTGCAAGAACTTTGACGGTATGTCAAGGGTTGCATGATAATTGATAAATGTTGAACCCATAGCGGGGTATTGATTCCTGTAACCCATTGAAAACCTGACCATCTGAGCAGTTCCGGTAAATGCAGGATTAAGATAGATACTGTTTGAATAATACTGCGATAAAAAAGCATCCTGGGCTCCAGTGCGAAAATGATCCAGAAGTAAGATAATAAGCACAGCTGCAATAAATTTTGCAAGATATATTGCTCTATCTGTGAATGTAAGAAATCTGGCGTTGTATTTAATAACCTTGTTCTTCATTTCATAATTAACGCATTGATCAACCGGTATACAGATTTACAATATCATATTCCTTTATTTATTAATATTTCAAGATTGAGTTCACTCCGAACAGAAACCGTATAATTACAATTGGAAGTATACTACAACCTCATTTTCATGCAAAGGTAACGACGATGCTAACAACATCCTAAACAATTAAATGAAGTCCTTAAGTTATACAGTCCATTAAAAGAACGCAAAAAAACAAAACGAGCAAAGCATAAATAATTATTAATCAATACTTTATATCCATATGCTCCCAATAGCCATTGGGACGGCATTTTAGTATACTTTGCGTCCCGATAATTATCGGGATCTGCACCGGAAAATATTCTTACAGAACTTTTGCTTTGCAATAAACCACGAATCGTGCCGTTAAAAGATTTAACGTAGAAATCTGTCAGAATCTTATAAATTTGTCAACTTTAATATTTCCTGAAACCTGGAACTCGGAACTTTGAACTGATAGCATGGAGCATGGAGCATGGAGCATGGAGCATGGAGCATGGAGCATGGAG
>CAZGOR010000068.1:0-13038 GCA_964527875.1 uncultured Bacteroides sp.
CTCAGTACATATAAAATGTTGATATTTTTATATTTCTATGATTTTCCCGGCTCCACCTTCAGTGTATTTATCCGGATACAGGGATTTTATCTCTGCTATGTGTTGTGTACAATGCGTAGGACAGATCAATTCAAGGTCTTTGAACAATTCATATTTATTGAATCCATGTAATCCGCCAATTATAGCATAGATCTTTCCAAATTGTGAAGCAGCATCAAGAATATGTTTCATTTTCGGGTGTGAACACCCTGCAATCAGAACCAGTCCTTTATCTGTGTTAACAGCCATTGATTGTTCTATATGATCAAGTTCTCCGGTAGAAAAAATATTATCATGGATCTTCATGGGTTTGTCCACATGGATTACTTCCTTCGCATTACGAACTCCTCTCAGTGAAACCGGGACATAAATTTTTACGTTATTATTCTCATTGAGAAAAGCTGAAAGGCCACCTACATGGTCAAAATGATTATGAGAAATAAATACTTCATCAATAATCGACGGGTCGATATCCAGTTTTTTCATGTTTCCAAGAAGGATAGAACCATCCGACCCGGTATCGAAGAGAATATTGTAGTTTTCAGTTTCAATAAGAGCAGAAAATCCCCAGTCAGGTTTCAGGCCTGACTGAAATGCGGTATTGTCATAAATGATTGTAATTTTCATGTTTAGTCCTTATTTTTTTGTTTCTGCATACGATAGTATCATTTTGGAAATAATTAAACATTTATTATTTCGTTGATGAGAACAGTTCACTTATTCTACTTCATTCTTAAATATTTCTTATTTCTGGTATTCTTAACTTTCTACTTTCTTCTGCTATTTTTTTTATTTCTTCAAGCATTTCTCTAGATATCGGAACTTCTGTTTCCTCGCCTGAAAATTTAACATCCTTCATTTTGGAGATCCTGAAAAACAGCCTCATTGGATCTTCAATTCGTGTAAACATTAAATTATCAGCCGATTCTTCCAATACCCTTATTTTATCTGCAAATGCAGTAGTACTTACAGCAAAGGCATACGTTTTACTTTTATCCTCCTTAAGAATTACCTTTAATTTATTCAATATGCTGTCTTTGTATTTAGGAGAGAAAAGGAGCAAGTTCAGAGCTGATCCAAAAACCATGGTTCCCAAATCACTCTTTTCAATCATCTCTTCTCCCTTTTTAATTGCTTCATCCCATATTTCAGGTTTTACCATGTTTGCCTTCAGGATATCATCACTCAGCTTTTCGCATTTATCAACACGGGGATCAAACTGAATATAAGCTATTTTACCGCTATAATCATTAAGATCCATATTATACAGCTTTTTCATAGCAGTCTTTACCAACTCCGCTTTTGGATATTGTAAGGGTATGCTTATTAACGAACCTTCAGCCTTTAACCAGGCAGCAACAAATGCAAGTTCTACCAATGGTTTTCCTGTTCCACCTGGTCCGCTGATAAGAAGTGAAGAAGGTACTGCTATACCTTCAGGTAACAATTTATCCAACCATTTAATGTCTGTCTTTAACTTCATCATCGTTCCAATATTTTATTATCTGAATTTTCTTATATAAAACTTCTGTCCACTATATATAACTTCAATTAATTTATTATTCTCGATTAATCTTTGAATACTTGACCAATCAGCATTTGCCTTTTTTAAGTACTCATCTACTCCATCTCTCCGCATGGGATGAACTGAGGTGATACTAAGTACGTCATCTTCCACATTTCGTGTAAATGCAAATGCATTACCTTCATATCCGATAAGATATTCGACCGGAATATTTTTTTCATTGAAGATCTGATACCCTTTATTTAAGTTTTCTTCTACCATAGGTTTTACCCAATTTTCTGCCGGAGGTCTGGTAGGAATAGATAAATAACTGGTTTTAGTATTTAATCCTTGAATAAAATCAGCAATTTTCTCCATTTCATCCGGTGAATCATTGATTCCCCTGATTAACATACTTTCTGTTGTTAAATCCCCGGAAAAACTTTTAGCAAAATCTGAAATACCATTCAATATTTCATTAAGTTTAAAATGTTTATGTGGCCGGTCTAGCTTTCGCCAAGTCTCACTACTTACCGTATCAATTTTCACTGATACCCAATCAGCTTTCTTTAAATCATCCTGCACATCCGCTCTGTCTAATAATGATGCATTGGTTATAACTGCGATTCTGATATTTAAATGCTTTAATTGTTCTATCTCTTTACCGAGATTTATATCCAAAGCAGGTTCCCCATCAGGCACAAATGTCAGGTAATCTATAGTTTCTCCTCTTTTTACAGTTTCTTTAACTTTCTTTTCTACTGATTTTACAATTTCTTTAACATTATAAAATTCTTCTCTTTCCGTTCTGATCTTTAAAGTTCTACCCAGTTGGCAATACACACATGAATAGGTACATATTTTTGGAGGGATATTATTTATACCTAAACTCTGTCCCAATCTTCTGGATGGAACTGGACCAAAAGCTAAATTTGTTTCTTTTATTGACATGCTGATAATAAAATATAAAATAGTTTAACGTAACATTATCAATTACGTTAAATCAATTTCAAGCAACCGTTAATCATTTCACATCCCTATACCGGCTATTTTCATCCCACAATTCGGACAACGATGATCCTGAACATTGTTTTTTGTTGTTCCAAAGTTGGTCCGTTCGATCAATATTCTCCCACATTCAGGACAAATAGTAGATAAATCTCTTTTATTTCCCAAATTACCCAGATATACATAATAAAGTCCTGCTTCAAGACCAATTTTCTTTGCCATCTGTAATGTTTGAAAAGGTGTGGCAGGTACTTCTTTCATTTTATAAGCTGGAAAGAACCGGCTGATGTGCCAGGGAACATCAGGCCCTAATTCGGTAGCAATGAAATTTGCTATATCCCGAATTTCATGTTGATCATCATTTATCCCGGGAATGATCAAGCTTGTAACTTCTAACCAAATATTTAACTGTTTTATTCTTTTCAGGTTATCCAAAACAGGTTGTAAACGTGCACCAATATACTTCCGGTATGTTTCATCTCTAAAAGCCTTTAAATCTATATTAACTGCATCCAGATAAGGGCTGATCATTTCCAGCATTTCGGATGTCATATAGCCATTTGTAATATACATA
Source organism: uncultured Bacteroides sp. (assembly GCA_964527875.1). Lineage (GTDB taxonomy): Bacteria > Bacteroidota > Bacteroidia > Bacteroidales > SM23-62 > LJUQ01. The sequence continues at coordinate 3,126 of CAZGOR010000068.1, forward strand.
TTATTCAGTCCGGCTTCATGTGCCAGGCATGCTGTATCGTAGCTATATTCAAAGAAAACCGTTGGTTCTGTATATGTATAAGCAATATTCTCACAACCTCCCTGTATTGCATCCGATACAATTTGTCCCGGTGCTATCTCCTTTCCTGATTTTAATACTTCATCATTAATGATTTGTGAAATATGCCAGTTCTGACAAAAGCGACAATGGAAGTTACAGCCTGCTGTAGCAATGGAATACGCGGTTGAACCGGGGTAAAAATGATACAAAGGTTTTTTTTCAATCGGGTCAATATTTTGGGCAATAATCCGCCCGTAGACTTTTGTATTGAGTGTTCCTGCATTATTTTCCCTCACTTTGCATATTCCTTCCTTTCCAGGATTAATCACACAGCGGTGAGCGCAAAGATTACATATAATTTTATTTTTATCAAGTTTTTGATATAACAGAGCATCCCTCATTAAAGCGTCAACATTTTACTGAAGGCAGTTTTTTGCTGCGGCAACCAGCAAAAATCATGGTCGTAAAGAACTCCGTATTTTAGCTACGTATTCTTTAATAGCTGTAAAACAAGCTTTGAGTATTTTACTCGCCGTGTATCCGTTTTTTCTTTTCAAGTAATTGTTCCTGTGTTTCCCTATGTTCAGGATCATCAACAATACAATCAACCGGACAAACATTTACACATTGTGGTTCATCATAAAAACCAACACACTCCGTACATAAATCAGGATTGATTACATAAATCGGATCACCCTCTGAAATTGCATCATTGGGACATTCTGCCACACAGGCATCACAAAGAATACATTCTTCATTAATCAATAAAGCCATAATGCACCTCCTTTTTAGTATAAATAAAAAATTAACTGTAGTTTATATAAGGTTTGTTTATAATAATTGATATTCCCCGTTTGTGAAGCTTTGATAACGATAAGTTTCAATTTTTCAATCTCATTTGATCATTTATGATACAAAATTACTGTTTTTCAGTATCAATTTTTAATATTTTCATTGAATATACTTTCAATTTCCTTTACAATGTTAAAAATTGTTGTGGAAATATCAGCCTTCTCGTTTTCAACAATGATAAGTTTCCCTTCGTCTGCCAGTTTTCGTGCTTCAAGATTGATAGGTATTGCACCCAAAAAGGCAACGTTTGTTTCCTGAGCCTGTTTTTTACCACCCCCGGTACCAAACAAGTCAATCCGGTAACCGCACTCCGGACAAATTAATCCAGACATATTTTCGATGACAGCAATTCTGGGGATTTTTATTTCTTTTGCCATATTGATAGCCCTTGCGGAATCTATCAATGATACTTCCTGAGGCGTGGTAACGATGATAGCCATATCCGGCTTCATATTTTGCGTCATGGTGATAATTTCATCACCGGTGCCGGGAGGCAAATCAGCTACAAGATAATCCAGTTCACCCCATTCAACATCACTTAAGAATTGATTTAGCAATTTTGAACGCATTGGGCCCCGCCAAATAACCGCTTGTTCAGGTAACAGTATATTAGCCATAGAAACAACTTTGACACCATTGTATTCTTGTGGGACAATTTTGTTTTCATGCATATATAATCTATCCTGAATACCGATCATTTTAGGAACATTAGGTCCTGTTACATCAGCATCGAGAATCCCTGCACTATAACCATGACTATGCAATCCATAGGCAAGATTTACACTTACCATCGTTTTTCCTACACCTCCTTTGCCGCTGAATACTACAATGCGATGTTTAATGAGTTGAATATTATCGGCAATTTTTTTGTTCTCAAGTTCAATTCTTTTCTTTTGTTCTTCTGTCAACATAATAAACTCCTATCTTTTTACTTTTAACTTTTTACTTTTATCTTTTATCTTTCATTTGATTATCAACATTTTATCCAGTGCAATTTTTGCTTTCTTTCTAATCTGTTCCTGAACCTCAATATGGTATTGCATTTGTTCTAACGCCAGTTTTACTTTTTCTAATGTAATGATATTCATACCATCACATAACGAATGAACCGTATAGAATTTCTTATCCGGATTATCTTTATGAAGTCTGTATACAAAATTAGCCTCTGTGCCAACAATAAATTCTTTATTATCAGATTGTGCTGCATAACGTGACATCTGTGCTGTACCACCAATAAAATCAGCCATATGTCTTACAGGTCCGGTACATTCCGGATGAACAATGATCTCGGCATGGGAGTGTTTTTCTTTTAAAGATTTTATATAACCGGTTGTAATATTTTCATGTACATAACAATAGCCATCCCAAAGAATAATATCTTTTTTTGTCTGTTCGGCAACGTATGAACCCAGGTTTCTATCCGGAACAAACAGAATTGATTTTTCAGGCAAAGACTTAACCACATCGATAGCATTGGCTGAAGTACAACAAATATCAGATTCTGCTTTTATTGCTGCTGAACTATTTACATAACTGACCACAATAGAATCCGGATATTGCTTTTTTATTTCCTTTAGTTGATCAACTGTAGCCATATCTGCTAAACCGCATCCCGAATTTTTATCAGGCAAAAGGACTTTTTTATTGGGATTTAGAATAGCTGCTGTTTCTGCCATAAACAGAACACCGCAAAAAACGATCACATCAGCCGGCGTATCCACTGCTTTTTTACTCAAATCCAAAGAATCTCCAACAAAGTCTGCTATATCCTGCACTTCTCCTCTTTGATAAACATGGGCAAGGATAACCGCATTCTTCTCTTCTTTTAATTGGTTTATCTCTTCAATTAGTTTTTGATTTGCTTTCATCTGTGATTCCGCTTCATTTGGGATTTTTATTGATTCAGGATCTCAGGTATAACGCTCACCAAAAAGTTTTGTCCCAACCCGGATGATATTGGCTCCTTCTTCGATGGCAATCTTATAACTGTTACTCATGCCCATGGAAAGATATCGCATTTCCACATTGGGTAATTGAGCTTTGCTTAACCGGTCGAATGCAGATTTGGTAGCTTTAAAATAAGGCCTTGCATCTTCCGGATTGCCAAAACGAGGTCCCATTGTCATTAATCCCTGAATTCGAAGGTTTGGCATGTTGCTAATTTGCATGATCAGTTTGTCAATATTTTCCGGTAAAACGCCGGTTTTATTCGACTCCTCTCCGCTATTGATCTCAACGAGTACCGGCATTATTTTACCTTCTGAAGCACATCGTTTATTTACTTCTTCCGCAAGTGGAAAAGAATCAATCGTTTCAATCATATCAAACAGCTTAATAGCTTTTTTTACTTTATTCCGTTGCAAATGCCCTATCATATGCCATTTCACTGCATTCCCGATAATTTGATGCATCCTTTCAGCTTCCTGAACATAATTATATCCAATTATTTTAATCCCGGCATGGACTGCAGCCCTAACTTCTTCCGGCAATCTGGTTTTTGCTGCGGCAACCAGTAAACTCCCCGGCGGCAGTGAATTCAGGATCTCAGTTACAGATTCTTCAATATCTTTAAAGCTCATTTCTATTTTTAAATAATATAGTTTTACAAAAATTTAATATAGTTTAAATTTCAATTAATCAATAAATTCTTCCTGACTAATTTCTTAATTTTATTATTTACTTATAAAGATTTCTTCTTTTTTTCCCGGGATTATAAGCAAATTGTTTGCAACAGATCATTAAAAGCTTCATTTTCTACAATTTAATTTATAAATAAAAAAAAGTGAGATTAAAATCATTAAAGTAAATAAGATAAAGAACCACTGGAATCCAAACTGTTCAATAATCAAACCTCCAAGTATAGGAAACAAAGCGGGCAAGATATTCCCTGCCCCGGCAATGCCTGTATACAAAGCCCTGTTTTCATTACCTGATACTTCAAGCAATACCCCGCTCATAGATATAGTATATATCGAATATATAATACCTCCTGTAAGAAAAATATATTTGAAGGGGAGCGTACCGGGTGTTATCAGAAGGGTCAATGATACTGATAAAACTAACAATACATTTCCATAAAGCAAATAACGGTATTTGAATTTTTTAAATATAGTAAACAGAAAAAAACCTATCGTAACACTTCCAATCACTTTATATAAAAGAAACAATCCGGTATCATGACTTTGAGTGTGAAATAATTCTTTAGCATATAACATAACAAAAGGTAACAAAGTAATACTTATACCCATGGTATTGATAAATCCAAGGAAATAAAAGAGTCTCTTATTTTGTGTTAATTCAGTTCTGATTTTGAACATGAAATGTTTAAGGTTTTTAATAACCATTTTGGAGGGAACATATTCTTTTAAATGCCAGAAACCAAGTGAGGCAACAGTAAGAGCCAGAAAGCCTATGAAAAACATGTACGCATAATTTAAAGGAAAGCTTTCAAGTGTTATAACTTTTTTAGCAAGAAAAGCAGACAGGAATAATACCAAACCGGTAATAACCTGTTTTACCGAAAAGAATGATTTTCTTGCAGATTGATCAATTGATTTTCCAAGGATATCAGTGTAGCTTACATTTGCAAAAGCGCCGCCAAGCGCAAAAGTTGTGATCAGTAAAAATATCAACCAGATTGTAGAATTTCCATGTAATGCAGAAGAAAAATAAAGCATCATACTCAAAAAAAACAGTGACAGTATCCTTGCATTGATGCCCAGTAAAAGGAACTTTTTCTTGTACGCATAATTGCTGATAAATGGTGCAAAGAATAATTGTGTAAAGCTTGATCCGCCTAACATAATAGCAGTCATTAAACCAATGTGCAATCCCGTGCCCCCTGCCTCAATAAGCATAGCAGGGATTATCGTGTCTACATCCATAAAATTCATGGCAAGTGCAAGAAAAGAGGTATGCCAGATAAATGCGTAATAATTATGCCACGACAGATTTGATGTGAGTTTCATGTATAGCAATATTCAAAAGTTTATAGCAAGCCTGGAAGAAATCACAGTATACTGTCCTGTTAATCATACAATAATCTGGTTTTTTTCTATATGCCATTATTTGTTTAATAAATTGTTCTATTACCTGTAAAAACTTGAATCCGTGATAAAGATCTCATCATGATGCCCGAGCTCTTTTTCTACTTCTTCATTCTGTCGGCTTTTGATACAATCGACCGAAGGTAAATATGGTTTGAGATCAAGTACTGGTGTTCCCTCAAATGCATCAATCCCTCTAATATGAAGTATCCCATTATTGATGCTTTCTAATTTAACAATAGATAGTCCGATCGGATTGGGGCGTTTCGGACTTCGCGTAGAAAACAAACCAAAATCATGCTCATGGGTTGAAGCCGGTGGATTCACATGACTTTCCCAGGTTCTCACTTTATCGAAATGATAAACAACAATTATATATTCAAACTCATCAAGGGTTTCTAAAGCTTCTCTGTATGGTTTGAATATTTCAATTTCCCCCTTTGTCTCAGGCATTAGTATACCCTGTCGCGGTGCTCCGGTTTCGGTATTAAACGAACTGTGTATAATACCTATCGGGCTATAAATGATTTCATCATTATCCTGCAATTGATTATTCGAACATTTAATAAAAATTAAACAAAGTAATGTTAATATCGTTATTTTAAAATATTTATGTTTATAAAACATCCATGTACAGATTGAAAATTTTCATTTTTACTTTTAAGAAAATATTACTGTTTTGGTATTTCACCCGTTAACAAGACGAACAAACCACTATGATACTGAATGCTCCCGAATATTTCCTTCTATGTTATTTTATTTATTTATCAATAGCTAATTTTAAAATTCCGGATTTTTTTATAAATAACCTATTTATCCGCATCCCCAAAATGCTTATCTTCAAATATATTATCATGATTAATTGCAAATTGTAAATTCATCACTTAAGCTTTATTTGCATTATCGGGATCACTTTCTATTATTTCAAAAATATTACCGCTTTTATCTTTTATAAAGATCAAGTCTGGTCTTTCTCTTTTTATTCGAATATACTGATACGCATTTTGTGCTGCTTTCTCAACAAGTTCTTCTCTGTTTTTTATTGAGATACAGATATGTTTAAAGTCCCGACTATACTGTTCCGGCATTAAAAATAACTCCAGTAACAGTTCATTTTTTTGTAAAAGAAAGACTGTTGTTTCTTTATCAATGCCAAATATTTTCCTGGCAAGATCTTTGTTTAGAATAAAATCTCTTATTTTACTTAGTCCAAGAATATTTTGATAAAAATATTCGACCTCTGTTGCATCAGATATTGTTAAGGCAACATGTTCCAGTTTCATTTTACAATTTTTTTGCTATTTCATAGCCATCACTGATAGCATCCTGAGCATTACCTATCTTTCTGGCATCGCCGATTACATAAACCGGCACCTTATTAATAATATCTTTCTCAAGAGGATTATAACTCTTCATGCCAGTAGAAACTACAATGATATCTATGTTGTCAAACTGAATATCCTTGTTATTTCTTTCTGCATAAACTGTTTTACCTTCAACTCTTTTAATATAAGTATGATCACTAAAGATTGTCTTTTTTTCTTTCATCATCTTTAAAGAGAGATTTTTAGCAATCATTTCCATATCTTCACCAAAATCGGTTGTCCTTTTAACGATAATAATCTGATTATTCAGTGGGATTAATGCTGTTGCTATATCAACTCCGATAAGGCCACCTCCGATTATCAATACTTTCTTGTTTCTTGGTAAATTTTCTTTATATAAGATGTCAGCCCAATAGTATTTGTCCAATCCGGGAATCTTTGGTACAGATGGTTTGGAACCTGTTGCTAATAGCACACCATCATACTTAGATATCATATCTGATTTTGTAACTTCCTCAAAGATCACGTTTACATCTTTGTTTTTCAATTCTTCAATAAAATATGGAACCAATGGTTCCATCGACTTTTTATTCGGAGTCAATGGTGCATAATTGAATTGCCCACCTAACATATCTTTTTCATAAAGGTCAACGATATGTCCGCGTTTTCTCAATGTTATTGCCGCCTCCATACCAGCTAATCCTCCGCCAACGACAGCAAATTTTTTGGATTGTTTTGCCTTTTTGACAGGATTTGATTCCTGACCTACTTCAGAATTTACCAGGCATTGTAGTCCCTGCCCTGATTTTACTCCGCCCAGGCAACCTTCTGCACAGGCTAAACATGGAGTAATAACGCCTTCTACCTTCCCAAGGTATTTTCCAACAAAATCCGGATCGGCAATCAAAGAACGTCCAAGAGCCAAATATTCCGCTTTATTCTTATTTAACAGATTATCTATATCATCCCTTGTACTTATTCTTCCTACATAAATAACCGGTAAATTTGTTTCCGCACTTATAGCATCTGCCAGTTCCCAGGTTTTTCCCTTTGGAATGAACATATGCTGAAAAAACCAGGGAGGTGTTGAACAAACTGTCCCGGCTGTGATGTGAAGTGCATCGATTGCATTTTTCTCCAGGACCTGTGAAAACTTTATCATTTCATCCATATGAAAACCTTCAGGTATCATTTCATCACCACTTATCCGTGCAATTACAGGAACAGTAACGGTTTCTCTAATGGCTTTTACAACTTCAACCGGGAATTTGATCCTGTTTTCAAAACTGCCCCCATATTCATCATCCCGATTATTAACTGCCGTTGATAAGAACTGTGCCAATAAATATCCATGTCCTAACTGGATCTCAATAATATCAAACCCGGCAGCAACTGCTCTTTTTACACTTTCAACGAATAAGCCGGTAACTTTATCCATCATTCCCCGGTTCATTTTTTCGGGGATGGCCCCTTCGTTTTCACAAGCCCTGTCAGTTGAGGACCAACAATAATTTCCCGGGATTTTCGGGTTTGCCATTCTTCCCGGATGGTTCAGATGTGCGATGGCTTTAGCGCCATTTATATGAATTACATCTGTTAATTTTTTCAGCCCATCCAATTTATTATCATCATCTATACCCAGCTGTGTGGGTAATTCCCGCAATCCGGGCTCCATATAAAACGGTTCAAGAGTCACCGCTCCAATATGTTTACTCCTTCGTCTATAAAAATCCATATGTCTTTGGGTGACAATCCCTGTTCCGTCGCTGTAACCAAGCTTAATGGGCGCAAAAATAAATTGGTTTTTCAGTTGTAATGACATAAAGAAGTTATTTCTTATTCTGCAATAATTCTTCTCTAATCATTGTATGTCCACACTTCGGACATTTCAGTGTGGTGCACTTAACACCTCTCTGGTGCGGGATTCTCTCACCACACTTGGCACAAACACAATATCCACCGGTACCATAGGCTCCGCCCCTATTACGGCCTCGCCCACCGCCACGGCCCAATCCACGGCCCTGGCCCATATTCATCCCTTTTCCATAATTATTCATTTTTTCTGATTTTTTTGTTATTAGTACTCACACAACATTTACCATGTCCGAATCCGCCTGCAAGATTTAGCAGTTTTTTGGATTTACATTCCGGACATTCTTCAAGTGTAATACCTATTTTTGTTTTAAACATATGCCCACAATCCAAACAATTAATAATATTATTCCTGAAATGTATATTGCCGCCTTCAATGGTTAACAATTTCCCCTGAATTATAAAATCAGCTACTTTTTTCCTGGCCTGCTCTATCAATCTTGTAAACGTTGAGCGGGAAATTTCCATTTCTTCAGCTGCTTCTTCATGTGATAAACAAATGTAATCAGCTAAACGGATAGCCTCAAATTCATCAATCGATAGATAGAGTTGCTCTAAAGATCTTCCTGCTATCCCAACAGGCTTGAATTCCTTAAATATCGGTGGTTCATAAACAATTCTGTTGCTTTTTGGACGTGGCATATCTGTTAAGATACTATTTTCCAATACAAAGTTAATGAACATATGTGCATAATGCAAATATATATTCATTAATTACTATTGTCCAACTCCTTTATAGCAGTCTTAAGAATGGTGGCAGAAGATGAAAGTGATTTAAATTCCTCCTCAGTCAATGAGCCTTCAATTATTTTTTCGACTCCGTTTTGCGATACGATGCATGGTACACTGATACAGACATCCCGGAGACCGAATTCACCATTCAGAAATGTGGAGACTGTCAGCACGCTTTTTTGTCCGCGCAGGATAGCTCCCACGATCCGGACAAGTGCAAGGCCAACAGCAAAATAAGTAGCTCCCTTATAACCGATGATGTGATAGGCAGAATCTCTCACCTCCTGTTCTACTTTCCTGCGTTCAGCTTTCCAGTCGGCACATTTCATACATACCGGACAATACTCATCCATTGACATACCTGCTATATTCGTCATTGACCATGCTGCAAATTCACTGTCACCATGTTCTCCAAGTATGTATCCATGAACATTATGAACGTCAACTTCACAGTGGGAACTTAACAGATACCGGAAACGGGCACTATCCAGCACCGTCCCGGAGCCGACCACGCGTCCTCTTTCCCACCCCGAGCTTTTAAGAGCAACATAAGTGAGTACATCTACAGGGTTACTCACTATTAGTACGACACCAGCTGAGTTCTGATCAACAATATCTCCCATGATGCTTTTCATAATAACTGCATTTTTCTGCAGAAGCTGGAGTCTTGTCTCGCCCGGCTGCTGAGCTGATCCTGCCGTAATAACGATCACATGTGCATCTCTGTAATCCGATGGATTGCCTGCCCTGATAGAGACAGCAGGGAAAAATGGTTTTCCGTGTACAAGGTCAAGGACCTGTCCCCGTACAAGGTCTTCATTTTTATCGATCATCACGATCTCATCAGCCAATCCGCTCTGGGCAAGCGCATAACAGTGAGTTGATCCCACATCACCGGCACCTACAATCACAACCTTTCGTTTACGTATATGCGGGAGTTTGGTATTCATATAAATTTTATTAAATAGAGGCTGTCTAAAAAGTCCATTAATTTTTATTTCTCGCAGATTAACGCAGATTCCTGCC
>CAZGOR010000069.1:0-12962 GCA_964527875.1 uncultured Bacteroides sp.
GATAACTTTTCATTTCATACATAATCTAAACTGATTACCTGATATCGCTTACCACCTTTATTTAAAGTTCTCGCAGATTTCCGCAAATCATATCGCTGATTTTCTCAGATTTATGATTAATAATTCATTATTTCTGCGTAAAACTTGTCCGACTAAGTCGGATCAGCGTTTTCCTGCCTGCCCTTTTCTGTCTCTGCAATAATTTATTAATTTTAACACCTTATAGCATTTAACATTTACTATTTATCTTTATTAGAAAAGGTTTATTAGATTTTGAACCACATTAAAAAATACAACTTCGGTTGATCTTTGTTACAAAATACTTTCATGATCAAAGTTGAGAAAATTACCAAATCTTTCGGTGACCTGCAGGTATTAAAGGGAATAGATTTCGAAGTGAAACAGGGAGAAATTGTTTCTATTGTCGGTGCCAGCGGGGTAGGAAAAACCACATTATTGCAGATTATTGGCACATTGATGAGAAAGGATGCCGGAAAAGTCTGGATATCAGGTACTGATATAGATAAAATGAAAGATAAACAAAGGGCAAGATTCAGAAACCAGTCAATCGGGTTTGTATTCCAGTTTCATCATCTACTGCCTGAATTCACAGCGTTTGAAAATGTTTGCATCCCAGGCTATATCGCCCGCAGACCAAGGAAAGAAGTGGAAAGCGGAGCAGAAGAACTGTTGGGATTTTTAGGCCTGACCGGGCGGCTCGACCATAAGCCATCAGAATTATCCGGAGGTGAGCAACAAAGAATTGCCGTGGCCAGAGCCCTGGTTAACAATCCTGCAGTGATCCTGGCAGATGAACCATCAGGTAATCTCGATAGCAAGAATAAGAAAGAATTGCATGAACTGTTTTTTTCTTTGCGTGACCAATATGATCAAACCTTTATTATTGTGACCCATGATAAGGAACTGGCCGGTATGGCCGACAGAATGATCCAACTAAAGGATGGCACTGTGATTCAGTAGCTATTCGCTCGCATTATTCAGTAGTGCTTCAGTAGCTCGTTCAGTTGTCTATATTGAAATATGTATAAAAGTATTCAATGTCATACCGAAACAAGTTGCTAATGACATCAAAGATGTCAATTTATTATGAATCTTGCAGCGCAAGTTCGGTGCTTCAGGATGACATTCCCATATTATTTTGCCAGTTATAAAACATCCCCGAAGGCTCCTTACTGCACTTGTCGGGATGACTTGTTTCTGATTTAACCATTTGGCCATTTAACAATTTAACAATAATCATGTTGATATGCTTTCTGAAAATATCGTGCAATTATTAAATGAAAAAGTCGATCAATATAATCATCCACGGTTCATTGAAGAAGACCCGATACAGGTTCCGAATCTTTTCAATCAGCCGGAAAATATTGAAATCTCAGGATTCTTAACTTCGGTGATTGCATGGGGTCAAAGAAAGACAATTATTTCAAATGCAAAATATCTGATGCAACTCATGGACAACGATCCTATTGGATTTATCAGAAATGCAGGGAAAAATGATTTGGAACATTTGAATCATTTTAAACACAGGACATTCTGTCCGGAAGATTGTATTTTTTTCATACGATCTCTTCAACGGGCTTACAAACATTATGGAGGATTAAAAAATATTTTTCAGGGATTATACCGTCAAACAGGAAGTATCAGGCAGGTATTGATTGATTTCAGGAAAATTTTTCTTGAAGGATCTCATCTTAGGAGATCTGAAAAACATATTGCAGATATTCATAGCGGAGCTTCGGGCAAAAGATTGAATATGTTCCTCCGTTGGATGGTAAGAAAGGATGGCCGTGGTGTTGATTTTGGTCTGTGGAACGAAATTGATCAGGCCGGATTATACATCCCTCTGGATATTCACACAGGAACAATTGCAAGGAAACTCGGTCTTTTAAAGAGGAAGCAAAACGACTGGCAGGCAGTGGAGGAACTTACAGCTGTTTTAAGACAGCTCGATCCTGCTGATCCTGTAAAGTATGATTTTGCATTATTTGGAATGGGGAAATACGAAGATTTTTAGACTAACAATGAACGACTATTTTCAGTTTAAACGATTCAGGATAAATCAGGACCGGTCAACTTTTAAGGTCGGAACAGATAGTGTATTGCTTGGTGCATGGGTGGATATTGGCCGGGTGAAGAAAATACTGGATATCGGGACCGGCACCGGACTTATCGCGTTGATGGTGGCACAACGCTCAGATGCAGAGATTCATGCTGTTGAGATAGATGAAGTCTCGGTTTTACAGGCAGGTGAAAACATCAGCAATTCACCCTGGACGAACCGGATCAGGTTGTTTCATGCTTCATTTCAGGATTTTGTGTCCGATATACCTGATAAATACGATCTCGTAGTAATAAATCCCCCATATTTTATTGATTCATATGAATCACCCGATCCTGCAAGAAGTTTATCACGGCATCATGTGAGTCTTTCTTTGCATGAACTTTTAAAAGGTATCGGAGAAATTCTGGATAAATCCGGCATATTTGCACTCGTTCTGCCGGTTTCAGAGGGAGAGAAACTTCTCAGAATGGTAAATTATTATGGTTTATATCTTAAAAGGAAAACGGATATTTTACCGGTAGCAGGGAAAGAGGTTTTCAGATATTTGATGGAGTTCACCAATGAAAAGGAAGTTAAAGTTCAACAAAGTGAACTCATTATACAAGACAGGACCAGTCGTGAGTTTACAAAGGAATATAAGGATATAACAAAAGATTTCTATCTCAATTTCTAATAAATGGTTCTCGCATATTACCGTAGATTTTGTCGTAGATTTTCGCAGATGGATAAAATGATAAAAAAACAATCTGCGTAAATCTGCGATTTTTATCTGCGAAAATCAGCGGGAACTATTTACATGTAATATTTAATCATTTTATAAAATCTATTTTTCGTTGTATTCTTCGACAAATTTTATCCCGTATTCTTCCAGTTCAGTCAGAATAGGATCGTAGAATTCTTGGGTTGTGGGGATCCGGACACCTGTAGCATGAATTTTTCCTTCGATTATGAGTTTTACGGCAATTCCCACAGGTAAACCAACAGTCATGGACATTGCTGTTTCATCGGAATTTTTTCCAATCACAATGAGGGAAGAAACGATTCGTTTCCGTTTTCCTTTCAGCAAATATTCAAACTGGTGCTGCATAACGATCATGTCCTTGTCATCCGGTTCAAGCTTCCATTTTTCCTCGAGGAGATACTGAAGGATGTTTGCCGGTGTCTGGTTTTTAAATCCCACAGGATTTTTTTCGAATAATCCCAGCCATTTAATCTTTTTCATGACATCACTGTCAGGCGGGATATTCAGATAATGTGCCAGCTTGATCTCAACCGGATCGACGATATTGTATGAAATAAAACTGTTGGTAAAATCCCGGTAAGTCATTTCGCCCGGGAATTCGACAATATAGGAATCATCTGTTGCCCCTATCTGGACCAGTGCATCCCAGGCATCGCAGAATCCGGGTCTTCTGATAGTTCCCCTGAACATTGTGGATACATCATCAAGTCCGTAATCATCTTTATATTTTAAGGAATCTCTGTTCGGGTATACCTCGAATTCACCCTGATCCAGAACTGAAATGATCTCATAACGCTGGAATATTTTGTGGTAGGGGATATATTTAAATTTCCCGTTATGTAAGAACCTTGCACCATGCTGTCCGGCAAGGACAACATTGCGCGGATTCCATGTGAACTTGTAATGCCAGGGATTATTGTCATGGCCCGGGGCCACCAATCCTCCCGTATTGGATTCAAATATGTCAGGTTTCCCTCCTTCGGACCTGATCCTGTCGATGATCTTCATAGCCGACATATGATCAATTCCGGGATCAACACCGATCTCATTTAAAAAGAGCAATCCCAGTTTTCGTATTTGAGCATCGAGTTGTTTAATATCATCTGTCACATAAGATGCTGTAACCATGTTTTTCCTGTGTTTCAGGCAGCTTGTGGCAAGCAGGTGGTGCATCGCGGCCGGTAGCATTGAGACGACAATATCTGCATTTGAGATGAACAATTCCCTTTGTTCTTTATTGAATACGTCAAAACTTACGGCAGTACCATGGGGATGATCGCTGATTTTACCCTTGGCCTTCTTCTCGTCAAGATCCCCCAGGGTTATGTGCCAGTTGTGTTGTTCAGTTTGCTTTAATAGATAATTGATCAAACTGTTTGATGACAGGCCGGCACCGAGTATGAGGATCTTTTTCATTTAAATGATTTAATGGTATCTGTAAAGTTAAGGATAATTTTTACCTGAAAATTTTCCTCACTCCCAAAGCAGGCCACACAATATGCATATCATCATTTTTATCAATAATAATGTGGGATTCAGAGATCTTATACGTACAATATATTTCCCCTGAAAGGAAACAGATTCCAGAATTAATAATATTCTAAATACCATTTGGCTTATGGATAAGATATAGCCTGAAGTGGGGGCATAAAAAAAGGTGCGACATAGGTCGCACCTTAAAAAGTAGGAAACATCCGGCAATGGATATTCAGCCTCCTACGTCATCAAGTCTTATACTATGTTATCACTCATCCCACCAGACCGGCTGGAGGATATCGGAAATAACGACAGCATTGGCGTTATATGTACGTTCCGAGCGGCATGTCGGGAAACGGCGGGGTATACCTGCGACATCACCGTTCGGGTTCGGTGCAAGAACAGGGATATTCGTTCTTCTCCAGTCGGCCCATGCTTCAGACTGGGTGAACATGGCCACATATTTCTGGGTCATGATCTTATCCAGGGTAATTGAAGATCCATTCTCATTTGCGTACTGAGCTTCGAACTGTGGATCTTGTGCATCGGTTACAAATAATACCGATGCTTTTACGGCATCATTGTATGCAGTAGCCGCCTCATCATTGTTACCGAGTCTCAGATTGGCTTCGGCTTCGATGAATTTAGCCTCAAAATAAGTAACCAGCGGCAGATCGGTTCCGGCTTCTGTACCGGCAAAAGGACCCCAGTCGGAGGTTTGTTTATTTGACACATCGTTGGCTGATCCGGTATATTCATCATTCAGGTCGGGCAATGCATAAAATGGTAATCTTGGATCATTGGTTGATTTCAACAGTTCGATAAAGAATTCTCCCATCTGCATGTAATCCCCACGGTCGTTCTGGAAATCGAACCACTGGTTCTGTTCGTTGGCTTCTTCCCCATGAATGGCCATACAATCAGGTTGAGCCGGATCAATGTTTGCAAGGAAACTCAGGGCATTTGTTGCTGAACCGGAAGCATCCCTTTTACTAAGGCGGTTTGCATACCTGGCTTTCAGGATCCATGCGGTATTGATCCATGCATCCGGATCTCCTTCGAAAATGTAATCATCGACTCCGGGCAACAGAACATTATCGGATTCAGGCCTGGACAGATCGGTGATGGCATCAGACAGCAACGACTGTATATCCTGGATCACAGTTTCCTGTGAATCAAAGTTGGGATTCAATTCTTCATCTCCCACACCATTAATGGCCTGAAGCGCTTCCCTGTTTGGGATATCGCCCCACAAATCCGTTAACAGTCCCAGTGCCATTGCCTTAAGGATTTTTGCAATCCCTGCATAATATGGATTTTCTTCACCATAATCGTTAATAATCAGCTGTTCGTTGATCAGGCAGTTCGAATACAGACCTTCCCATTCATTCACATTATCACCCTCAAGTAGAACATAATCACGGATATCCTCCATGTGGAAATCGGTTCCGGCAGTCTGCTGGATAAATACCGAAGGTGTACGTGTCAGCTGACCGGTGTAATACATGAATGTCGAAACCTCCGATACGCTCAAAAGAAGCTGGGGTGTCGCTTCAGTAGGAGAATTAGGCGAATCATCCCATCCTTCTATAAACTTATCACAGCTCACGACAAAGAGCAATACGGGTAACATTATCAAAACAATTACTTTTTTCATAACCGTATATTTTGATTTTATATAATTCATTTTATTAATAGTTTAAAATCCTACTTTAATGGTAAAGATGTAAGATCTCGTACCTGGCATATTAAAATAATCCCAGCCGTTGATATTTGAGCCTGCACCCAGGAGACTTGTTTCAGGGTCTACACCGGGATAATCTGTTTTCAGCCAGAGATTTCTCCCGGTAAAACCCAGATCAAGTGTTTGTACGACCGGGATCTTATCTCTCAGGTTGAATTTATAAGACAAACCGATTTCCCTCAGGCGCACCCATGACGCGTCGAATATTGCCTCCTCTTTTGCCACACTGCCAAAGTCGCCAACAAACTTGGTAAAATAATCATAGGCTGAGATCTCTATGTTGTTTTCCTCTGTTCCCGGGATAGGATTACCATCGGCATCCTCACCGGTTGCAAGAACACCGGGTACAATATACATTCTTTCCCTGTCGGCCGATTCTTCTGTGCGGCCAAGCCTGTTTAACCTGGCATACGTACCGCACCATACACTTTGTCCCTGACGGATATCAAAGAGTGCTGTCAGGGTGATTCCCCTGAAGCTGAATGTATTTCTTACACCACCCAGCCAGTCCGGGAAGGGATTACCAACATTTCCTTCCAATGGATCTGAATATGGCAGACCGTCGGCCGGATTAATGACTATATTCCCATCATCATCATGGACCCACCTGGTGCCGTAGAAAGCACCATATGCATCCCCGACAATAGCATAGGAACCAAGATCAGTAAATCCTGCCTCGAGCTGAATTTCCTCGACTCCCTCGGCCAGATTCAGTACCTCGTTGTAATTTTTTGCCCAATTCACACTGATGTTCCAGTTGAAAGTCGAGGTTTTGACCGGATCGCCTGACAGGACGAGCTCAACACCTTTGTTTAACATTTTCCCGGTATTCGACCGCATGTAGCGGAATCCCGTGGAAGCTGCAATCGGCCTGAGTACAAGGATATCCGTGGTCATCTGGTGATAATATGTGAAGTCGATATTGAATCTCCCCATGAAGAATCTCAGGTCGGTGCCGACTTCCTTTCCTGTAACTCTTTCCGGTTTAAGATCGGGATTACCCAATGTTGAAGAAATTCCGAAACCATTGTTGCCGATGTACGGAAAACCAACACCACTGGTGAATCCGTCGGTGATAAACGGAGCCACGTAGTAAGTTTTTGAAGTATATGCCAGGGGACTGATACCTGACTGGGCATAAGCAACCCTGACTTTACCGAATGAAAGAATATTGTTTTCAGGAAGCAATTCGGTAAATACGAAAGATAAGCTTGCCGATGGATAAAAGAAATTATTCTGGTTTGGTCCGAAAGTTGATGACCATTCGTTTCTTCCTGTCACGTTCAGGTAAACCAGGTCGCCGTATGATGCGTTTGCATCAAAGAATAAGGCAGCAGTTCTGATATATCGCTGATATTCATCGGCGTACAGAGTCGATGTATTCCCTATACTATACAGGTCGGGAACATTGATTGCTCTTCCTCTTGCAAACAGGTCTTGGTAATAACGATGGTTCAGATTGTTACCAAGGGTCAGCGAGGCAGATATTTTATCTGTAAAATCATAATCTGCAGTGAGCAGGAGGTCACCGTAGTATTCATTTGTTCTTTGGTTATTCTCATGTACTTCACCTTCGAAATCATCTGCATTCCAGGCACCCGGTGCCCAGTGGAATTTCCTGTTATCGCTGATCACGTCAACACCGACCCTGTAAGTTGCAGAAAGCCAGTTGAGCGGTGTCCATGTCAGATAAGCACTTCCCAGCACTCTGTCAACCTTGTCATTCAATACATTATTATGTACAGACCACCACGGATTATCATAAGGATAAAAGTATTGCCTTTGCTGGCCGTTCGGGAATTCATATCCGTACTCGTCATCATTCAGGTTGTAGCTTGCGGGAGCACGTGTTAAGCCAAGCATTACGCCTGAAAGGTTGCTTCCGTTTTGTGTCCTTTGGCCTGTACTGGCAACATAATTCACCGTTCCCCCCATCTTCCATTTGGTGGTAATATTGGCATCGGATGTCAGCCTGATGGATGTTTTGTCAAACCAGGAATTGGGAACGATCCCATCCTGGTCCATTCTCATTACCGACAGGCGGAATGAAGAAACATCGGTGCCTCCCATCAGTGATAGATTATGCGTATAGGCAGTTCCTGTCCGGAAAAACTCAGCCACATTATCGGTTGCTGTAATACCGGGCAAGTCGGCTATTTTTGGTCCCCAGCTGTTTGATGTTCCATATGAAACATCATCGGCAGTGAATGCGACCATATCCGGACCATAATCGCACACGTCATATGTTCCCTGTGTGTAACCGCCTGCCCCGTCGGGTTCACCTCCACCGTCTCCCTGTGCCCATGTCATCTGGAGTTCGGGAAGTTTGTTTACCTGGCTGATATCAGCCGTAAAGCTGTAGGTGGCCTTGATTCCCTGACCCTTACCATAATTTCCGCGCTTGGTAGTGTAGATAATGGCTCCGGCCCCGGCCCTCACACCATAAAGTGCAGCAGCAGCCGGACCTTTAAGGATTGTTACCGACTCGATATCCTCGGGATTCAGGTCGATAGCCCTGTTCGAGTAGTTTACACCCTGCAGTCCCTCGTTGTAAGGATAATCTGAAGCCACAGTACGGTTTGTCTCATTGTCAATCGGGACACCATCCACGATTATCAGTGGCTGGTTTTCACCGGTAAAAGTTGAGTTGCCCCTGAGGGTAACCTTGGAAGATGCTCCTGGTGTGCCGGAAGAACTAACGATCTGGATACCAGCAGCTTTTGATGCAAGCGATTGGATCACATTGGTTTCCCCTGATCCGATCAGTTCTTCACCACTGACAGCTTCAGTGGCGTATCCAAGTGCCTTGGTTTCACGGCGGA
Organism: uncultured Bacteroides sp.; assembly: GCA_964527875.1. Classification (GTDB taxonomy): domain Bacteria; phylum Bacteroidota; class Bacteroidia; order Bacteroidales; family SM23-62; genus LJUQ01. The sequence goes on from CAZGOR010000069.1 coordinate 8,868, forward strand.
TACCAATGGCCGTCACAATTACTTCGTCAAGACCAACCACATCAGGCTCCATTACTACATCAATCGTCGTGCGGCCCTGAATGGCAACTTCCTGGGTTTTCATCCCTACAAAACTGAAGATCAATGCCTGAGCATCAGCCGGGACCTCGAGTGTATATTCCCCATCGAGATTGGTGATGGACCCCATGGTGGTTCCCTTAACTACAATGGTAACTCCGGGAAGAGGCATGCCATCTTCTGAAGATGTGACCTTCCCTGTTACCTGGATTGTCTGTGCATTTATTAATTGAAAACCGGTTATCAGAATAAATGCAAAGAAAAAGAATACGTAGAACCTTTTCATAAGCTATTATTTAGGATTAGAAAATAAAAAAGCCTGTTTCGTGCAGTTGTTCATATTATCCATTGCCACAACAATGCCAGAAACAGGTATACATAAATATGACCCTATAAAATTCAAAAAACAGGTACCCGTTTCATTGAAGATCCGGGCACCTGTCGATCCAACAATCTTTAAGAAGGATTAGCCTCCGAAAAAATTAAGAGCTAGTTGCAGAAAATCAGGGGTTTAGAGTATGAATAATTATTTTCCTGTTATAAACCTTGATTTTTTATCCAGAAAAGATTAATTTTACTGCAACTTCTTCATCTTTTCTACTCTAATTACTCTTATAAGATGTTGAATCTGATCCCCGGTTGCGCCGAAACCGGGGATTTTTTTTAATTCAATCGTAATCAGCTGAATTAATATGAACAACCTGGTTTCTTATACCATGAATTGTGCCAAAAAGCATAACTGGCAGTTTATGTGTAAATTAATTACTATAAAGGCAATCCCCTATTTGTATGAAAGTGTACGTTAGAGGACAAGCTGTGTTCGAAAGTGAACAGTTGTGTTAAGAAGGCTAAGGAAGTGTGAAAGTGAGAAAGTGTAAAAGTGGAAAGGTTGTATATAGTGAGGCTGTCTAAAAAGTCTATTAAAACATTTAACCACAGAGGAAACAGAGATTAAACAGAGTTCACAGAGGTTTGATATTAAGAAAGTTACTTCTCTGCGGACTCTGTGAAAACTCTGTGGACTCTGTGGTTTATACTACTTTTTAGACAGTCTCAGTTATCCATAGGATGTAACAGAAAAGTCCGGTTGTTAACCCTGCCTGCCGGCAGACAGGCGGATACATTCCAGCAACACTGGGTGAAACAGAAAAGTCCGGTTGTTAACCGGGTAAATTATCAGGCCATAGGCATCAGGTGACAAGCATAAGAGAAATAAGAAGTCTGGAGTAAGAGATCATAATGCTTTAATCATAAAGTTATTAACAGGTTGTTAATAATGCTTTAAATGACTTGAATTTTAACATAACTTTGAAACTGTAATAAATGTTTTCGAAAACTAAAATCTAATTAAAAAAATAATCTTTTGACTGATAGCACTAAATATGTCGATACTCCGCTGATGAAGCAATACAACAGCATCAAGGCGAAGCATCCTGATGCCATATTGCTTTTCAGGGTAGGGGACTTTTATGAGACTTTCGGCGAGGATGCTATTAAAACCTCGGAGATACTTGGTATTACACTTACGCGGAGGGCCAATGGTGCTGCGAGCTTTGTTGAGTTGGCAGGTTTTCCTCATCATGCACTTGATACTTACCTTCCGAAGTTGGTGAGGGCTGGCCAGCGTGTGGCCATATGTGATCAGCTTGAAGATCCCAAACTGGCGAAAAAGATTGTTAAACGGGGGATCACAGAACTGGTCACGCCCGGAGTTTCCTTCAATGAAAATGTCCTCGAACACAAGAAAAATAACTTCCTGGCCAGTATTTATCTCAATCAGAACATATCAGGCATTGCCTTTCTTGATATTTCAACCGGGGAATTTCTGACTGCACAGGGGCGTAATGAATATATTGATAAACTCCTGAACAGTTTCCAACCCAAAGAAGTGCTGATTGAAAAAACAAAACAGAAAGACTTTTACCAGATCTTTGGAGATAAATTCTATATATTCAAGCTGGATGACTGGATTTTTACTGAAGAAACCGCCCATGACCGGTTACTTAAGCAGTTTCAGACCAGTTCCCTGAAAGGATATGGTATTCAGGATCTTCCGCATGCGATTATTGCTTCAGGTGCCATTCTTCAATACCTGGAGATCACACAACATCAGCAAACAGATCATATTACCTCGCTGAGCAGGATTGAAGAAGATAACTATGTGTGGTTGGATAAATTTACCATCCGTAACCTTGAGATTTTTCAATCTATCAATGAAGGAGCGAAAACCCTCCTCGACATTCTCGATCAGACCATATCACCCATGGGAGCACGATTACTTAATAGGTGGCTCGCCCTTCCACTGAAAGATATCGTATCCATTAATGAACGGTTGAATATCGTGGAGCATTTTGTAACGGAAACTGATTTAAGGGAATCTGTTTCCGAACAGATCAGGCTGATTGGTGATCTTGAGAGGATCATTTCAAAAGTATCAGCTGCACGAATCACACCCAGGGAAATGGTACAACTGAAGGTAGCCTTATCGGCAATTGAACCGGTTAAATCAATATGTGAAAAAACAGGGGAAGAAGGACTGAAAAAGATCTCTGAACAACTGAATCCATGTCCAACCCTTCGTGACAGGATCGAGCGGGAAATACAGCCCGATCCCCCAAACCAGCTGAATAAAGGAAATGTGATCGCGAAAGGTGTTTCGGCAGAGCTCGATGAACTCCGCAATATTTTATATTCGGGTAAGGATTTTCTTGTACAGCTTCAGGAAAGGGAAATAAAAAATACGGGCATACCTTCCCTGAAAGTCGGATTCAATAATGTGTTCGGATACTATATAGAGGTCAGGAATACCCATAAGGATAAGGTTCCGCAGGAATGGATCCGGAAACAAACATTGGTAAGTGCTGAAAGATATGTGACCGAGGAATTAAAGAAATATGAAGAAAAAATCCTTGGTGCCGAAGAAAAAATCCTGCAGCTCGAAACAGACCTTTTCCATAAGCTGGTGCTTGATGTGGTTGACTATATTCCTGCCATTCAGCTGAATGCTTCATTGATTGCCAGGATTGATTGTCTTCTTTCTTTTTCGAAGGTGTCGGTGGCTAACCATTATGTCAGGCCTGAAGTGGATCATTCTGAAGTCATTGATATCCGGCAGGGCAGGCACCCGGTTATAGAAAAACAATTGGCTGTTGATGAGGAATATATTCCCAATGATGTATTCCTTGATACCCATGAACAGCAGATTATCATACTCACCGGGCCGAACATGTCGGGCAAGTCAGCATTGCTCAGACAAACGGCACTGATTGTGTTGATGGCCCAGACAGGTTGTTTTGTTCCTGCTGAATCGGCAAAGATAGGCTGGGTGGATAAGATCTTTACAAGGGTGGGTGCTTCAGATAACATCTCACTCGGGGAGTCAACTTTTATGGTAGAGATGAATGAGGCAGCCAGTATTCTGAATAACCTTTCGGAGCGTAGCCTGATCCTTTTGGATGAAATAGGCCGTGGTACAGCTACCTATGACGGTATCTCCATCGCCTGGGCAATGGTAGAGTATATCCATGAACATCCGAAATGTAAAGCCAAAACACTTTTTGCCACTCACTACCATGAGTTAAATGAGATGGAAGCTGCCTATAACCGGGTGAGGAACTATAACGTGTCTATCAAAGAACTGAATAACAAGGTTATATTCCTACGCAAAATAAAACGTGGCGGAAGTGAACATAGTTTCGGGATACATGTTGCCCGTATGGCCGGTATGCCGAGGTCAGTGGTTAGCCGGGCCAATGACATACTGGAAGAACTTGAAAAATCCCATCAGAAACAATCCCTGACCAAGCCTGTTTCAGAGCTGGCCTCCAACAGGGAAGGATTTCAGATGAGCTTCTTCCAGCTCGATGATCCCATACTGAAGCAAATAAGGGATGAGATTAAAAATCTGGATGTTGATAATTTAACACCTATTGAAGCGTTGAATAAGCTGAATGAGATCAAGAAGATAAGTGGATTGAAATGATTTGAGGCTGTCTAAAAAGTCTATTAAAACATTTAACCACAGAGGAAACAGAGATT
>CAZGOR010000070.1:0-12961 GCA_964527875.1 uncultured Bacteroides sp.
AATGAGTACTGTTGGAGATATTCTGAGGGGAGGCAATCAGGTGGTCACTGTTAAAGGAATTATCAATGATTTCAATCAGCAATCACTGAAAGAATTGCCACGCCCGATCGGATTTTTAAATCAGCCGGCAAATCTATTTTATACTATTAAAGCCGAAATGACAGGTGTAAGCAAGCTTATTTCCGAGTTGGAGAAGATATGGATCTCACACTATCCGGGAAATCCTTTCTATTACTTTTTCCTGGACGATTTTTATGATAAACAATACCGGGCAGAGAAACGTTTCAGCGGATTGTTTCTGGTCAGTTCCATGCTGGCAATATTCATTGCCTGCCTTGGTTTGTCAGGCTTATCGGCTTATTCAATTACCCGGCGTACGAAGGAAATCGGCATTCGCAAGGCAAATGGTGCCGGGATCTCCCGGGTGATAGTTTTATTGAATAAAGACTTTGTAATCTGGGTGGCTGTAGCCTTTATCATCGCCTGTCCCATTGCCTGGTTTGCAATGAATAAATGGCTTCAGAATTTTGCATACAGAACAGAACTGAGCTGGTGGATATTCGCGCTTGCCGCAATAATAGCACTGGTCATTGCTTTATTAACTGTCAGCTGGCAGAGCTGGCGGGGAGCAACCAAAAACCCGGCGGAAACATTGCGATATGAGTAAAATATTTACCCTTCGGCATTTAAAACAATAGCAAAATAACCTGATTTAATGGTATTTTTTATTAAATTAAACAGGAAAAATAATTTGAGAAACAAATAAAATTACTTCATTCAATGAGAACCATTATCTATGTTTTAATTACCGGTACAATTTTATTACTGGCAGGATGTTCGGTTACTGAGAAAGACCAGCCAAATATCCTGTGGATCACCTGTGAAGATATCAGTCCTCACCTGGACTGTTATGGTGATTCGTATGCTTACACGCCCAACCTGGATCAGCTGGCTGCAGCAGGCATCAGGTATGAAAATGCCTTTGCCCCGGCGCCTTTATGCACCCCGGCCCGTTCTTCTATCATCACCGGGATTTATGCAAGTTCTCTGGGGACCCAGCATCTGCGCGGCCCCGCACCTTTAAGTGAGTCGATCAGGTGTTTTACAGAATACCTCCGGGAAGCCGGTTATTACTGCAGCAACAACAGCAAGGAGGACTATAATTTTACCACCCCTGAAACGGCCTGGGATGAATCGAGCGAAACGGCTCACTGGCGTGGCAGGGAGGAAGGCCAGCCTTTTTTCAGTGTGTTTAATTTCATGCTGACCCACCAGAGCCAGACACGCTATTTGCAGGATAAACTGAATGAAATTAACGATACCCTGGCACCCGAAGAAAGGCATGATCCTGCTGATGCTCCCCTTCCGCCATATTATCCCGACACAAAAATTGTACGGCAGAATGTGGCTGCCTTATATACTCAAATTACTCTGATGGATAAAAAGGTAAAGGAATTACTAGACCAGCTTCAGGAGGATGGTCTGACAGAAAACACCATCGTATTCTTTTATTCGGACCATGGTGATGGATTGCCCAGGGGAAAGCGGTGGGTTCATATTACAGGTACGCGTGTACCACTGATTGTTTATTTTCCGGAAAAATATGAACACCTGGCACCCGGGGAGCCGGGAACGGTGAATCATGACCCGGTAAATTTTGTCGACTTTGCACCTACTGTGTTAAGCCTGGCCGGACTCGATGTCCCTGATTATATGCAGGGTAATGTCAACATGGGCCCGCAGGCAGAGGAAAAACATCAGTATATTTTTGCAATCCGCGACCGGGTGGATGAGGTGCTGGAGTTCACACGTTCAGTACGTGATGAGCGGTACCATTATATACGTAACTTTTATCCCCACCGTCCCCGGATGCAGCGAAGTTTTTTTTCGGAAGTAACGCCAATCAGGCAGGAATTAAGAAGGTTACATGCTGAAGGAAAATTATCGGGGCCGGAGCAATGGCTCATGATGCCGGAAAAGCCGGTTGAAGAGTTGTATGATACGCAGGCAGATCCGTGGGAAATGAACAATCTGGCAGATGATCCGGAATACCGGGAGTTGCTGGAAGAAATGAAAAGTGTGCTTTTTAACTGGATGATTACAACAAAGGATCTTTCCCTGCTGCCGGAAGCTGAAATGCACCGGCGGGCGAAGGATGGATCACCATATGATATGGGAAAGGAACAGGATGTGTATCCTGTTGAGGATATCCTGGAAGTTGCCGACCTTGTCGGAAGGGGAGCAGATAAGATCAACAGTTTTATCAGCGCACTCGAAAGCCCTGATCCGGCCATCCGGTACTGGGCTGCCGTAGGATTAGTTGCCCTTGGTGAAGAAGCAAAAACGGCTGAAGGAGAACTAATGAGAATGTTAAATGATAATACCCCATGTGTCCGGTTTGCTGCTTCTGAAGCACTGGTCAACCTGGGTAACTTTGAGGAACCGGTGGCAGTTCTTTCCGAAGGCTTATCCCATGAAGATCCCCGGGTTAAATTACTGGCGGTACAGACAATGGTTGCACTTGGAGATAAAGTCAGGCATGCTGCCCCCCAATTGGAGCAATTGGTTACTGAGTCGGAACAACTGGGTGATATCGGCTGGTATATGCGGGAAGCAGCCACCTGGCTGTTGAGTACGTTTGAATAGAATAGAAGGCTAAGGTTCACACCTTCTCCGCCAACTGGCGATTTTAGCGGGCAGGGAGGCTGAGGGAGGGGAGAGGGTATAAGGAAAAAGGAAAAAGGAAAAAGTTGCAAGGTAATAAGGTAGCAAGGTTGTGTGGGTATTGGGTATGGAGTTCTGCCGGTTGCTAACCGGCAGTAATAACATAGAGGGATGATGTAGTCAAACCCGGTTGTTAACCGGGGCGGATAGTTCCTGGTTTATGGTTCCTGGTTCTTGGTGAGTATGTATATCAGGTTTGGGTGTGGAAAGAAGTTCTGCCGCCTGCCTGCAGGTAGGCAGGTTTCGAATTTCGATTTACGAATTTCGAATTTCAATTGCTGCTTCCCGGTTTTACGCCTGTTTTGAATATACTCTACGGATTTTTAATATTTCCCCTTCCTGTGGCAGTCCAGTATATCCCTCCATAAATAAATTCCAGATGACGGTCATCCTTAAAGGATTCAGGAATATGGCCTAATGCCGAATAAAATACACGGCCTCCGTCAAATTCCTGGTACCAGTCAATGGGGTGGAAGTCACCCATCCCTGATGTCCGTTCGCCAAAACCCAGTCCCGGATCATAACGCGATTCATCCACTATCAGGATATTCTTGAGTTTATCTGATTCAGGTTCACGAAAATTATACCATTCATCTGTCCAGATCCATTTATGTGGGAGGTGCAGGGCTGCAGGAAATGAAGGGTCAACGATTTCCAGGATGCCTGATTGAATCCGGGGATGCCCATTAAAAATACAGCCGACAAGCTGGTTATACCAGGGCCACTGTCCGTCTGTTGCACTTGCTGCATGGATGCCAACAAACCCACCCCCATTGTTGATATAGTTTTTAAATCCCTGTTTTTGTTCATCAGTGAACCGGTCAGGAATTGAATTGAAAAACACCACAGTGGCATAATCTTTCATATCTTCCAGGGTGAAAATATCAGCATCCATTGTCCATGTGAGTCCAAACTGATGTTTTCCGGCCATCTCCTTAAAAGCCATGATGCCAGGAGGGATATCGTCTCCGTGATACTGGTCATACTGTACATAAACCAGGATCTCGAATTGGTTTTGTCCCGTTGTAAACGAAAGGAATGGAATTAACAATACTGCTGTCAATCCGACACAAGATATTATTCTGCTTTTCATGATAAAATATTTAGAAATCAAGAAGCTTATAGAGTCCATCTGTTGTGTTAGACCGACAACAGACAACCGTGAATCGTGAGTCGTGAATTGATAGCCGACAACCGACAACAGACAACCGGCAACTGTTATTCAATTACGATTTTTCCCCTGTAGATATTCGGTCCCCGTAACTCAACAAAATAAAATCCTTCCTTCAAATCCCCTTTCTCCAGAACATATATGGATGTATAGATGTTATCCACGATACGGATTACTTTCCCTGAAAGATCCGTGATAAAGAGTGTATATGGATAACCTGCAGGATTATTGAAAGTAAGGGTTGTGATTTCATTGAACGGATTGGGATAAATCATCAGGTTTTCAGTCAGATTATGATCGTAAACTCCTGTAGCTCCGTTATCATCTATATTCGACATGGCTGATTCAAACACCGGATCGCTCTTGAATTTCGTCGGGAAACAGGGTGAACTTTTCACGGCAGATACCTGATAATAGACTCTGCCGGCCGGTATATCGGGGTCTGTCCAGCTGCGTGCATCACTGATAATTGTGCGAACAGAAGACAGCTGCATATAATCAGTACCCCGGAATATTTCAAAATCAGAGTATTCGTATCCCTCGTAATTGTTCCAGTTTAATGTTACTTCCCCGTTTACGCCAACTGCTGTCCACATGTGTATGGATTTATGATAGGGGCTTAATACGGATTCCTGGCCGCATGAGTCAACTGCTGAAATCTTATAATAGAAGGATTGTTCCTGGGGAAGAGAAGATTTGTCGGTATATATAGAAAGACTATCGAACAGGACACTGTCAATACGGGCATAGGTATTACCGCTTTGACGCCTGTATATATTATACCAGGCTGTTCCTTTACCATATGTTTTTTCCCAGATTATAATAATCTGGTTGTGGGGGTTGATTGTCACCATACAGATTTCTTCATCCTGATACGGAACAATGCTGTCGATCAGGGTTGAATCTATCAGAATGCACCCGTTTGCATCAGTAATGGTCACCTGGAATTTTCCCGGAGCGAGGTTGTTGATTTCCTGCGAAGACTCACCTGTTGTCCAATTAAATGAATATGGTGGAGTGCCTCCGGAAGTGTTTAGATGAATGTATCCATCATCAGCATTCTTACAAATTATTGTGGTATAGTCTTTACTTATATATATCGGGTCAGGTTCTTCCAGGAAAACACTGTCTGTAAACGATTGCAAACCTTGATCAGTTACAGTCACATGATACCAATGCCCGGCAACAAGGTCGGTAACGGTTGCTGTGGTTGAGGTAGCATCATCATCCCAGAGATATGTGTATGGGGGTATTCCACCCGAGGCTGAGACTGTTGCCGTTCCATCGTTCAAACCATGACATAGTATATTTGAACTATCTGTGATTGAACCACTTAATGCCGCAGGGTCGGATACATCATTGATGAGGATTGCAAATTGTTTTTCAAAGGATAAATCGCCTGTATCCGTCGTGCTGACCCTGATACTGTAAGTATTTTTGGTTTCATAATCGAATGCCTGTCCTGACAGTAATGAGTCTCCGGTAATGATGAAGTGACCGTTATCCGTGTCTCCTGTTCCGGAAACGAATGAATAGACATGCGAATCATCAGGATCCGCATCTGTTGTAGAAAACCTTCCGATCAGAGCCTGTGAGGGCAGATTTTCATCGATTGTCAAATTATCAAGTGCCAGATCTGTCGGAGCCTGATTTTCAACTGGTGCCATGATCCTGTTGTCTTCCATATTCGACATAGAATGGCTGTAAGGGCCTGAACCGGCTTTCAGGTCACCTGAGGTAACACATGGATCAGCAAAGACACCGGCCACCCTGTAATAATATCTTTCTGTAAGGGCAGTGGGATCGGTATCGGTGTATGCATTTATACTTGAAGATACATCAACAAGGGGGGATAATAAAGTTGAATCGCTTCCTCTGTAAATTGTATAGTTAACGAAATCCAATGGTTCGCCTTCCATTTCATACCCGCTCCATTCCAGGTTTATCCCACCAACAGAACTGACATACTGCAGGAAGAGGGTTTTATGAGACAGACTGTTTTCCATGGGTGATTCATTGCCGCATGTATCAACCACAGTAATCTTATATCTGTACGGCTGTTTTTCAGGATCTGCAACGGTGTCTGTGAATACGCTTAATTCATTAAATGGCTGGCTACCAACGGGATCATATACTCCCATTACAGCGCTTTCCCTGTAAATCTTATAATAAGCAATCCCCACATCAAGAGTTTTCTCCCATACGACCAGGTTTTTACCGGTTTCCGGATCAGCGGTAACAATGCATATTTGTTCACCACCATAGGGTACAGCAGGATGAATGGTAAAACCTGCCGTATCTGTGCACCCGTGGCTGTCGGTTACTTTCACTCCATAATCTCCTGCTTCAAGACTTGTAAGCGTTTTAGTTGTAGCACCGGTTGACCAGATATAAACATACGGAGGAGTACCTCCTGATGGATCCGTATTGATAAATCCGTCATTACTATAAAGACAGATCGTGTCGGAATAAGTCGGATTTATTGTTAATGGATCAGGTTCGGATAACAAGATGCTGTCTTTAATTGACCAGCCAAGACTGTCTGTCACAGTTATATGATAATAAATGTTCGCTTCCAATCCTGTTACAGTTGAATCTGTAGTGCTCCCCGGATCATCCCACTGGTATTGATAAGGGGGAGTTCCCAGTGAAGGAATAACTGTTGCTGACCCATCGGAATATCCATAGCAGGATATATTGGTGCTTTCGAATGAAATTTCAGGGGGGAAAGTGCCATTCAATGGTATCGTGATCAATGAATGATATGGATCATTGCTTTCAATGAACAAAGTATCCGGATAGATATCTTTAACCGGGGGATCAAAAGTAATGGTTAAATGGATGCTGTCACCCGGTGATAGGTCTGAAGACGATTTGTCCAGGTTGAAAACAGTATTTTTAGTTTACATGGATGAGATATTAACTGCTTCTCCTGCATTTGAGTTAATGATTATAAGTTTTGTCCGGACATCATCACCATAAAAATTCAAAGAATAAACCGAATTTAAATTTTCATCCGAAATAGTCAAATAGCTAAATCGACAAGAATCCCTCAAACAGCGAACAGATTTCCCATAACTCTTAAGACGTTCGCTTACATATACCCAGCTTTCAGTGTTGTTCATGTACCGGTAGCATGCATGTGTAGATGACTCTTCCGTAGAAGACCACCAGTAACCGTAATATCCAATACTATTGAATGAGTCATCATATTTACGGTAGCCACCTGGTAAAGCTGTAAAACCACTCTCATTGGTTGCCCCTTCATTGGGACTATTCCAGTGCGCAGTGCCGGCTTCTTTCAATTTGCCTCCGGCAACAGTTAACCCTCCCAGGAAATCAGTCAGTTCAGTCCATTCATTTTCAGTTGGCAAATGCCACCCGAAAGGACAAATACCCCTGGTTTTACCTGGATTCGCACTATCAGAAGGATTGTAACCCATCGTTTCATCCCATTGGTATAAGCCTCCGTAAATACCACAATTGGATTCAAGGTCATCATAACAATATTTTTCTACTGAGACATTATCAGCAGCGTCCTGAGTGCCATCAATCCTTATCCCAATATTCAAATTCTCCTGCATCCACCATTGCTGGCCTATTTTTACGACTTTGTAAACCTGGTCGTCACGTATATCAATGATGGAGTCAATTTCCTGAGCATATAATGAGAAAATAAAAGTTGAAATGAAAAACATGAGAACTGCTCGTTTCATGGCATGAGATATTAAATTTGGAGTCAAGTTATATAAAATGATAAACAGTAGTATAACCTTATTTCTGATTTTGAATGATTTTATTTAATTGATAATGAAGATTTGTTGGATTGAATACCTGGTCAATTTATAAAAATTTCTTTAAATGGGATTTAAAATTCTTGATAAATGTTGTTTTTAAATGAGGCTGTCTAAAAAGTCTATTAAAACATTTAACCACAGAGGAAACAGAGATTAAACAGAGTTCACAGAGGTTTGATATTAAGAAAGTTACTTCTCTGCGGACTCTGTGAAAACTCTGTGGACTCTGTGGTTTATACTACTTTTTAGACAGTCTCAATAAGTACCAGGGAATTGCTTTTCTTTGTGTTATTGCCATAAATATTCAGCATATCGCTGAAAAGCTTTTTCATGGGTGAGAACAATTTTATAACTTTAGCGGACCACATTGTGCTTCTGATGAAAAAACATCTTCAATCCGTACTTTTTACAGTTCTGATATTAATCCCTGTTGATTGTCTTGCACAGAGAATTGAAAATGTTCATCCTGAAATAGCAGGAGAAAAGATTCATATATATTACGACTTAATTGGCATTGCAGCTGATCAACCTGTCATTATAAAAGTATTTATGTCAACTGATGGTGGTAAGACTTATGGAGAACCATTAAAGAGTGTTACCGGAGATGTTGGAATAGTTGTTGGTTCGGGTAAAGAAAAATACATCATATGGGATGTTTTTGAGGATGTGGATGAGCTGGTCAGTATAAATGTAAAATTTAAGGTAACAGCAGATCTTCTTCAATCTGAACAAATCAGACAATCAACAGAGCGTAAATTCAAATTAGATTTGAATGCAAATCTGGGATCAAAAAGTATTCTTGAATCTAAATCATATGGTTTCAATCTGAAAGGAGCAATTTATTTAAAACAGCTAGGATTGGGAGTGAGGGGTGATTATTATAAAACTTTTCGTAAAAAAATTAATTATACAGATTCTTTCAATCATCATTATCCTGATACCGGATATTATTGGGGATATGCCGGTGGAGCAATAATTGAGTATGACTTGCTTCGAAACACCAAATATTCATTATACCCTTTTTTATGCCTTGGACAAACAAAAATCCTGTATAAATATAATCCGGAATACAAAAAGGATGAGTATTTTAAGTATAGTATATTTGGCACTCTGGGATTGGGATTTGATATCAATATTGCCAGGTTTTTATACCTGGGAGTTGAACTCGAATATTATTTATCTCCCTGGTTAGATATTGTTCCATCGAAAGATCCTGATGAAGGATTGGATGGATTGTCCATTGGTTTTGTAGTAAAATTTGTCATAGATACGGGTTAATACAAGCAATGAGCTTAAATATTTTAAAATTCATTTTTTCACTCATGGTCTTTGTGACCATTATAAACCTTTCTTTGTTTTGCCAGATAGAAGGAGAAAGTGAAGTAACTACTATCATTATTAAAAAGCCGGAGATGTCTGAATCAGGTAAGGATGATTCAGACAACAGAGATACCAGAGATATTGCTCCTCCCGGAATAAAAATTATTTCACCCCGGGTTGATACTTCCTTTACCGCTCATGTTTCGGCATCAAAGATTTATTTAATAGGCAGGCTTACAGATGGATCCGGTATTCAGTCACTTTTAATAAATGATACGATTGTTGCCACAGATGAAAATGGGTTTTTTCAGCAATCATATGATCTGGCAGATGGATTGAATGTTTTTAAAATTGATGCAACCGATGTGCTATCAAACTCATCTACAAAATTTCTTAATCTGATAAATAGTGAAGCTGAAGAAACCACTGAAATTACTGATGAGTTAGATTTTAAAGGAGCGTATTATGGGTTGATAATAGGAATAGATAACTATCATGATCCTGCCCTGGTTGATCTGGATAATCCGGTTACTGATGCTACTTTGTTGTACAGTACTTTGATCGGGAATTATATGTTTAATCCTGAAAATGTCACTCTTCTTAAGAATCCGAACAGGGCTGACATCATTAAAAAACTTGATGAATTAAGTTACAGGCTGGCAAAGAATGATAATCTGCTGATATTTTATGCAGGACATGGATACTGGGATAATGAAAAAGAGACCGGATTCTGGTTGCCGGCTGATGCCGACAAATTATCCTCGGTTAACTGGATTCGAAACAGCACAATCCAGGATTTTGTGGATGATATCAATACAAATCACACATTATTAATCTCAGATGCCTGCTTTGCCGGTGCAATATTTAAATCCAGGGGAGCATTCCGGGATGCTTCTGTTGCAGTAAATAAGCTGTATTCAATGACAAGTAGAAAAGCTATGACAAGCGGGACTCTGGAGGAAGTGCCTGACAGAAGCGTATTCCTGGAATATCTGTTGAAAAGACTACTCGAAAATGAAAAGAAGTATCTATCAGCCAGTGAGTTATTTAATAGTTTTCGTGAAGCTGTGCTGAATAACAGTCCCAATGTCCCTCAATACGGTGTCATTCAGGATACAGGTGATGAAGGAGGGGATTTCATTTTTATTAAACGATAGTATCCGGGATAATTTTCCAGTGTCAATATAATCTGTCTTTTTGGTTTTTGATCAATTTATGTTTGGTTAAATAGTTGCCTGACCTGTTTTCTTAATCATTGCAAATCCAGAAGCTCATCTATTCTTTGAAATTGATAACCCATGATTTTCAATTCTGTTATCAGAGTTTCCAGACGATCGTAAAATTTATCCGTTCGCTCCGGGGCGGTACCAATATGGCTCAGTAAAATAAATCCGTTCAATCCTTCAGTACTTTCCCTTTCGAAATCAACAATACTTTTGTAAATAACCTCACTGCTTTTGTAATCCGGCATATCAGGTGTGGTATAATCGGCGTGTGACAGAGTGCCGGGGGTATAATTGATCAATTGTAAACCCAGTGATTTTGTCCAGCTGCTGATGGTATCATTATACCATTCATACGGAGGGAGAAAATACAAGGCGTTCTCTTTCGATATACCAAACCGGTTCATGACTTTGTAATTATTTTCCAGGTCATGAATCAATTCTTCTTTTGTTACCAACAGGCTGTCGCGGTTTTCCCAATCACAATAAAGTAAATGTTGGTCCGAATGGGCACCCAGATAATGACCTTCCGAAAGCAGTGAATGGATTAATTGTTCAACCCCGGGATTTCTATAAAAATTTCCTGTTAAGAAAAAGGAACCGGGAATCTTTTGGCTCTTCAGAACAGAAAGAATATGCTCACCACCATCCGCAAATTCATCGCCTGTAAATACCAATGCCAGTTTTTTCTCACTTGTGTCTCCACGAATAATAGCACCTGATTCGCATTCAAAGTGATGACAGGGATTGTCTGTTATTCCTGATTCTGTTGTTCTGTTTTTACATCCTGTCAGGCAGCAAAAACAGTATATGAATGAAGCGAATAGAAAAATTCTTATAAGCATTTATTCATTCTTTTACATAGATTATTTGATTTTACAACATTTGTTTTACAATATTTTTGTAAAATGGAATGATGGAAATCTAGCCACCGGTCAAGATAAATCCGTTTCTGTGCTTTTGCCATTTGAATGAGAATTTAATTCGGAATAAATTATTTTAAATATAGCCGAAAGATATTTTTGGATTCAATAAATAATGATCATTTTTTCTTTGTTGCTGATTTTTATTGGGCGCAATTTTCCGTATAGTTCACTCCTCTCTGTCTTGCAGAACTACTCTTTATATATAAGCTGAGTGGTATTTATCAATTATTAGATGTTAGTATTAATAACCAAGCAATAAAGGTAACATCGTCGGTTGTTGTGTCCCGGCTGGAAAGCCTCAATTTTTCTGCCAAAGATGGTATGGATGTGTCCCGGCTGGAAATTAAGCCGGGCTCTACAGGTTGTCACCACACATAATAATAGGTTCGACTAAAAGTCGAACCACCATTTAAATAAACTGACCATGGTTGGCCGACTTTCAGTCGGCCAATATTTTCATAATCAGAGGTTTGTAGAGCCCCGCTAGCCGGGACATTCATTATCAGCGTTGGCAGAAAAAGTATGGGGCTTCAGACGGGACATTTATATCGTTGAACATGCAATACAATCTAAGAATATTCTGGTTTTCCGACCTTTCCGATAAAGATAATCGCACCTGTTGAATTCTCTTTTATGAGATATAGAAATGGTTTATCGGCCCTGAAATAAATGGGACTGCCTCCTCCACCGATACTGGTAAAAGAAATTTCCACAATGGTGGCTGCTGCAGCTTCAGTCCCTTCTTCCTGTACATCGATAAAGGTTTGATGGATCACCCTGGAGATAAACAGGTCTCCGGCAGGATTGATCCTGGTAAAATCTGCATCAGATTCTGAGAAAGCCACGCTTAGTCCGAGGTTTATCAGAGGATCGTTCAGGAGCTCCTTAAAATCATATTTAAACTTTGGTAAATCGACCCGGACGCCCATGAGTGTTGAATGATCGAACCATGAATCCCAATGTGCATCATCCAGTTTTGCAACCAGATATGAAACCTCCTGTTCACCGGAAGGGAGCATCACCACCATGCTGAAAGTACTGTCACCATAAGGGAGCTCAACAGCTGTGAAGTCCTCATTTGAAGTATAGGCAAAATTACCGGTAACGCGCATATAATCGACCTTGTGGTTGTTTCCGTCTGCAAGGGTGAAATCCCCTTCGTATGTTTCTTCTTTTTCAAACTCGTATTTCCATTTTGCATTGAAATAAATGGCATTGATGAGGTACATCACAGCGTCAGTGGGGATGAAATCGAGCATATCCCGGATTTTATCGTTGGTTTTATCCTCGATCCATTGGTTGATTATCTCAACAGTTTGTGGATCATCAAAATCAATATCCTTCACCTCGGCGTCAAAATAATCCTTGTTGGTCTGTATGAATTCTGACAATACTTCGAATCCCAGCCGGTACCAGATACTGTTGGCTATTGAGAATTCGACCTGTTCATCAAGATGTACCAGTTGATCCATCAGGTCTTTGTAACTCTCATTAACCTCCTGGGTGGTGAGATCATCGAAATGGAGGACATCGTTAAAAGCCTCTAGCGTAGTTCCGGCAGCACCGTTGTAAGTCATACCCAGGGCATAGGATACACTCAGTGGAGAGATCATAATATTATCCTTTTCAGTCAGGTTATATACCTCCCTGAATAATTCGAAGCCAAAAGCCTGATCAGCCTTAATGATCTCTGCAGCCTTCTTGTTAAGGGTTATTTTTGGGATTTCTTCATTAACCGGCCCTGATGGTCCGTTTTCCTCGCAGGAAGAAAAGGTCATTAATGAGATCAGGATGACTATT
>CAZGOR010000071.1:0-12891 GCA_964527875.1 uncultured Bacteroides sp.
TCTGTGAAAACTCTGTGGACTCTGTGGTTTATCCTACTTTTTAGACAGCCTCATATTGTGTTTAAATTATATTTGCATGGATTAGAATCAATAAGTTATTTCAAAGTCAATATCAAATTCAATTATTTCAATTTTATTAAACCTAAAATCATTAAGAAATGAAAAAACAAAGAATTTTATGCTCAGGAATAAAAGGAATTATCTTTCCTTTTTACGCATTTCTGTTTCTGGGAGCTTTTTTATTGTTCTCTTCCGCAACCTTTGCACAAAAGGTTAATTTTTCCGGCACATGGACTTTTAATGAAGACAAAAGTGAACTTGGAGAAGGAAGATTTCGCAGGGCAGCAACGAAATTAACGATCAAACAGGAAGGAAATAATATGTCGATAGAAAGGGTTTCACAGAGGCGAGATGGTGAAGAATTTACATCCACTGAAAAATATACGCTGGATGGGAAGGAATGTGAAAACCCGGCATTCAACACGACGAGAAAGTCAACCGTAACCTGGTCGGAAGATGGTAAAAGTCTGACGATTGCATCAACAATGGTTTTTGAGAGAGAGGGACAGGAAACGGAAATGAAAAGCTCTGAGATTTTGACCCTGACAGATAATGGAAAATCTCTTTCCATTTCCAGTACATCCATGAGTCCCCGTGGAGAGATGAAAAGAACTTATGTTTATGATAAAGAAGAGTAAAGTATTGAATAGAATTTGTATCTGAATATTATTAGAAGCCTGGTTGAATAAAAAAAGTACCAGGCTTTTTTTATTCATTTTCCCTCATTGGTTCCGGACCGGTAATTACAGCTCATCTCTGCAGGTTAACATCGGTTTTGAAAACAAACTACAGGTGATTATGAGGTTGAGTAATGTCCTGATTATTTAAAATAACCAACTATAAATAAATCTGGATTTTAGATTGAAAATTTTGAGTTTACATCCAGTTAATATACCTTTGCACACGTTTTTGTTAAATATTGCGGGGTGGAGCAGTGGTAGCTCGTTGGGCTCATAACCCAAAGGTCGCTAGTTCGAATCTGGCCCCCGCTACAGCGAAAAGCCTGGCAAAAAGTGCCGGGCTTTTTTGCAAAAGCACCTATTCCTCAGAATATTCCAATATCTGTCCGTCATCAACCAGTTCAGATCTGATTTCATCATAGGCCAGATCATGTATGCCGGTATTTTTTTCAATTGCCATGGCTGCTACTGTACCGGCACTTTGCCCTAAGATCATGAATACAGGCTCCATACGAATGGATCCGAAAGCTATGTGTGAACTTGAGACAGCAACAGGTACCAATAGATTGATACATTCTTCCCTTTTGGGTAATATGGATCCCAATGCAATTTGATAAGGTTTTGGCGGATGCAATCCAATATCACCTTCATTCTGAACAAAACCACCAGGTGTAATATATCGCTGGGTATTATGAGAGTCCATTGTGTATGATCCCATACCGATCGATTCTGTAACAGGTTTCCTGTTCATGATTTCATTTTCGGTCATCACATATTCTCCTTTCATTCTGCGGGCTTCACGGACATAGATCTGATGCGGCCAGTAACCGTTATCCTTAAATTCATCTCCGGCCAGTCCCCACTGTTTCATTTCGTTTTGAACCTCCTCCGGAACTCGCGGATAATTTGCAATGAAATATAACAATCCTTTTTGATAGGTTTCATGTTCTTTGATTATTTCCTTTCGCCGTTCGTATGAGGCTTCCGGATAATCATAGTTCATGCCGATATTGTCAAAACTGAAGGGACCATGATTATTGACATCCGTTTTTAAATTGGGGATTGGATCGAATTTGTTGAAGGTTTCTCTCCAGCCAGCTTCATAAATTCTTAGAAGAAGTTCATATTGAGTAGAATCGTAACCTTCCGGTTTCTCAAAAGGCACCCGGTTTTCTTCCACTTTAGTTAGGCATGTCCTGAAACAATAGGCCTGAACCTTATCATCCCCTTCACCTTTTTTACCCGGGTCTTCAGTTGAAATCCTCGGTAAAACACCGCTGTTCGGATCGCCGGGGACTGTATACGGGCTGATGTTCATGTCTCCAAAATGGTGACCGTGATGCAGCACCCCTAACTGGATTCCATTCCATTCCTCATTATATACATGATTGGCTTCTCTTCCCACATGATAGCTTACACCTGCAGCTGCCATAAGATCTCCTTCATATGTTGCATCAACAAATATTTTTCCTTTATAGGTGTGCCCGGTCAGGGTTGTAATGGAACTGATCCTGTTATTCTCCATTTTAACTCCATTTTCTCTGTCCAGCCATTCATCACGATAAACCTTGATATTATATTCCTTCACAAAGTCTTCAAATACTTTTTCTGCAATATGAGGCTCAAATATCCACATGGTTTTAAGCTCTCCATCAATTGCCGGTGTTCCCTGTCCTCTGTTACCATAATCTTCTTTCTTCTGCCATTTCCATGTTTCAGGTTGCTGGTAATATTGATAAATACGTTGATAAAACTCCCTTGATAAACCACCAATAACCGCTTTATTGCCTGTATCGGTATAGCCCAATCCTGAGGAAGATAACCCTCCCAGGTGTATATCAGGAGATACAATCACCACAGATTTGCCCATTTTAATAACCTGAACGGCAGCGGTTACTGTAGCTGATGTGCCACCATAGATGATGACATCAGCATTCATTGCAGTCTCTGTAACAGTATGCCTGTTTTTACATCCGCAAAAAAGTAAACCTGCTATTATCAAATAATTTAGTATTACTTTCTTCATCAGATTAAGTTTTAATAAAAAGTTTCACTTTATGGTTAGATATACACTTTGATTTCTTTCCGGTTACCATAATTTTATAGCCACCGATGAGTATCCTGTTTGATCTTCTCTCTGGTTATATAGTAAGATTGATTTGTAAATTCTTCCAGATTTTACCGTATAAATTTGGTAATTCCTTACTCTAATAAATCAGGTGGCTTGTTGTCGACCGTTGTGATTGATTAATAATATCCCCATTTTACTTTATATGCATTTTGCTTTTTGAAATCCAGATATTCAATAAATGCATCATCGTTTATATAATATCCATCTATGCATGCAAATATGGGTTTTACTTTCACTATAACCATATTGGGATAATTCTCCCATCTTTTGATTGCACCAGGTTGTTTTTCCCTTAATATTTTCAGAATCCCTTTGTTCTTTTCTGATTTCATCAATCCTAATATTTCAGCTATCCCTTCTATTTCAACTTTATCTTTGCATAAAGAAATCATATTGTTTTTTTCAATTTGAGCACATTTCCTGGAATGTTTCCAGGTAAAGAAATATATATCTAAAGCATCATTAAATATGAGAACAGACCTTGCCATAACAACATTATCTGCTGATGTTGCTAAAACCATTACTGCATTTTCTTTATTCTCAAGAAATGATACTAATTTATCTTTTGCTTTTTGGTAATCTATTTTTTCTTCATTTGTACTTTTCATAATATTATTGGGTTTTACCAGGGAGCCAGACTTTCATTTTTACGAAACATCTGATTGACCATACATAATTGCGAAGTTTGATGGTAAATGTTTTTTAATGATGTTTGCTTTTTATTCTGAACTATTCCAGTTCCTTTATATCCTGATATATTTTTCAATATTATACTCGCTCATATCTATTTGTCCATCATCATTTACAGTCTATCTTTAAATCAGCGTATCATTTCTGATTTCCAATAACATTTTATTTCCTGCCAACGTATATTCCATATCCAAAAAACTTAAAAATTCTAAAAATGCTTCCGGGGGGAATGATTATTTCCTTTACCCACTTTCTTACTGCCGGGCTCTTGAACAACATGGAGAAAAATTTACCCCAAGCTCTCAGGTAATCTCTTGGATCCATTTGTCTGACTTCGCTAGCCCATTGACGTAAAGCACCGGTTTTGCAAACGCTTGCTGTTACGCCTGTGAGTGCCGCTTTCTCCAGCAAGTCTTTCCAGCCATCAGGATATAAGAACTCTGCCTGTCCTAAAGCACGGTAAAGGTATTCAACCAATTCTGGCGGAGGGGTCTCCAACCAGGTCACCTCATTTATCCCGACATATCCTCCCGGTTTGGTCACCCGCGTATACTCATTGATCACCTTTTGTTTATCCTTTGAAAATGCAACCACGGACTCGCTAATCACCGCATCGAAAATCCCGTCTCTGAATGGAAGATCTTGTGCATCGCCGATCATGCATTCAACAATATCCTCAACATTTTTTCTTCTGGCTTTTTTCTTTGACCTTTCAACCATCATTTCAGAAAGATCGACACCAACTACTTTGCAACCGGACTCCTTGGCAAGGTAACAGGTAGTTATTCCAACACCACAACCGACATCCAAAACATATGAATCTTTATCGATATGGCAGGCTTCAATTAGCTTTCTGGTTGCCTCCAGTCCCCCCATATGTTTGGTCAGACCCCATGAAGCTTGCAAATCAAAGTAATAAGAACCTGATTCTGATTCTAAAATGTTTTCTTGTGATGTTTGTATACCTTTCATGTTGTTGATAAAAATTACTGCAAATTTATTTTAATAAATGAAAGGGTGAAGATATTTGCAGAAAGCTTTAACGGAGAGGTTGTTTTCCGGTTTAGATATTATTTATATGTTTCAATACTTTATCCAATCGTTTATTCTGTGAATCCTTGGCACATTCGGTTTTACGTTTTACGATGATGTTCTGATAAGCTTCTTTGTTTTTCTTGTTTATCGAAATCAGAGACTTCTCTATATACATGGGTAATTGCTTAATCGGACATTTCCATAATTGTTCTAAGAGGATAGGATCTGTGGTGTCAAAGTATTCGCTGTATTTATTAAGCTTTGCCAGAATTTCAATACCGGAATCAATTGTAATGACTGAGCCTTTTTCGATTGTTTGCATGATCAAATCAAGCGATGAAAAAATTTCCTTTGCTCTTAAGTCTGTTATGGTAGCAAGGGCTATCATACTTCCCCAGACAAGGCGGTTGTTTTTGCTTTTCAGCAATTCAATGAACACTCCATAATAATCTGCTATCAATTCAGGTTTCAGATAAGCTGTTTCGTAAAGGGTTTTTATGCAGTCGCTCTGGATATTTTTATTGCTGTTATTCAGGTTATCTACAAGTTCTTTTATTGCCTTTTTATTATTTGATGAAGCAATATCCTTTGCCAGAGCGATGTTAGCTTCATTTCCTTTTTTACCCTGTGATGAAGCTAAGAAATCTAATACTGCCATAGTTTTCTATTTTGTTGAGAGGGTTTTTTAATATACTATAACGGGAAGAAGACTCACTATAGCCGGTTTTGCGCAGACCTGGCTGACAGAAGGCCATAATATAAACCGGCATATTAACAAATGTGTTATTATTTATTACCTGCAATATCTTAAGATTTGATTATACAATTGTTCTTTCATTCCCGGACGATATGCATGTTTCTCTACAATAATTCCATTTTTGTCGACAATCAGGTACCAGGGAATTGCATTTGTTCCGGTAATAATACTAATGTCTTTATTCAGGTTCTTATTGGCTCTGATATGATAACCCGTTAAATTGTATACTTTAATAAAATCCTTCCACTTTTCATGGTAACTATCCTTATCAACAGATATATATAACATTTCAACATGATTGCTTTTCAGGAAATGTTTCAATTCTTCTTCATACTTGAGTTCTTCGATGCATGGGCCACACCATGTCGCCCAAATATCAACGTATATTACTTTACCTTTAAAAGGAGCAATGGCATCCCGGAAGGAATTAATCATGTCAAATGATTCAAGAAAATGTATATCATCGAGAGAATGTCTTTTCAGATGAAGCTGATCCGGTTCACCATAAGGGGGATTATTATCGATATCCTTTCTTTTGTCAGATTCATCAGCCAGTTCGTGGAATAATCTGACACGGTTAATGGCTGGAGTTACATATTTCAGGTATTTGCTATCCGGAAACATCTGGTTGAATTCTTCGAATAATTCAATGAATTCAATATCGAACCTATTGTAAGTGAAAGACCATAAAAATGTCGCCAGAATAAACTCCAGGTTTTTTCCTGAAAAGCAGGCTGTGTACTGGTCGAAAAGATATTTCCAGAGATTCTCATTCATTTTATCATTGTCGTACTTACCGGATTGCTGTAATAAATAAAAACCATTGTACCACATATAATCCCAGCCATAATAATCAATATACCATGTAGTGTTCAGGACCTCTTCAGAGTTTGGCTGAATTGAATCGAACAAATGATGCCACAACTCATCATATCCAACCGGAAAATGTGTTCTATATTGTGGATGCCCAGGTGGCAATAGTGTGGCAAAATATGCATTTTTAATGATATGACTTAGATAGGAAGCATAATAGTATCTGACGTCATTATTGATAGCCCAAAAGAACACAGAGTCGATTTTCTGAGAGGAATATAGTTCACCGAATAACCGGATTTCCTGATTATATTTATAATTTATTGTATCTGACAAATCCGCTGCGTTCAGGCTGTCAGAGTATTGAAAGTATATTGGGTTGTTATCCTTAAGTTTTTTCTTCTTTCTTTTAAGGTTATATAACATTTGACCGTCAGCATTACTGCCGGATTTTTGTTTTGTTGATTAATGTCCTTTAACAGTAAAATCATGAGCCTGCTCTGAAAAGTGGTTTGTTAACGTATTGAATAAATTCCCTTCAAATACATTATCAATCTCTTCAAGGTTTTTTAATCCAAAAATGAACACTATTGTAACAGAGTCGCATCGATAATCAGTATGGCCTTCATAAAATCCATACTTCATGATATAATATGGAAGCATCTCACTGAAATCCAAATGAGTGAGTTTATATTGTAGCTCTGCTATCTCATCATTGTTCAGGCATGAATATTTTTCTTCTAAATATTGTTCCTCCTCATGATTTAAATTCCTGTCAATATGAATATTATATCTGCCTTGCACTTCATCATGAAATATTGAAATTTGCCATCCTTTGGAGCTGCTGGCCCAGAAGTTCAATAAATTGCCATTGTAATATGCGTTTTAAATAGTCGTTTAATTAACAACAAACTTCCCGGTTTTTATCAAATTTCCTTCTTTAATTACTTTAAAGAGATAAATACCTGACTCAAATTGGAATCTATATAAATTTATTTGATTTTCGTTTAATTTTTTAGTAATTAATTTGTTACCCAAAGCATCATATATCTCGACCCTGGTTTTTTCATGATCAATATTCTTGATTTCAAGAATAGATTTATCAGTAACTGGATTTGGATATACAGTTATTTCAGTTGATTTTTCATTAGTGATATTAGAATAAGCGGTTGTATAAAAACAAGTTTCATATAAGGAAATAATTGCCCCTGCAAAAAAATGATTTTGATATTTTATTTAGTATAATCATACAGTATATTATAATTTGTTGAAAATTACCATTAATGGTTGGTGGCATGTGCTATGGCTGAATATAATATCGAAACCTTTCTGATTCTTAGTAGCGTGGCTTTTGTATTCCGTTAATTAAAATTACGAAATTTCTTTGTGTAAATCAACATTCTTAAGGAACAAAATTCCCGGATTAAAAATTGCAAAAGGCGTTATAACCTGCACCGCCTGGCGAGAGGACATGACAGGTACCAGCGTGTTGTACGCTGAAAATTACTTAAATCAGTTCATTTATTGCATCTTTAATTTCTTTATCAGTTGTTTCTTTTCTGTAACCCTCAATAACTTTTCTAATCACTCGATTTTCATCAATAATAAAGAAAACAGGCACTCCCTGAACCTGATAACTATCGGTTATATCATCTGTTGCCATTAAAAATTTGTAGTTCAAATCATTATTATCATGATACTTTTTAAGTACAGAAATATTTTTACTCCAGCTCTCAATACTTATAAATTCAAAATCTTTATCATTATATTCAGTTACTAACTGTTTTAAAAATGGAATTGCCAAGTGACATGGTCCACAACCAACCCCGGTGAATTTGATCATTAATATTTTGCTCTTCAAATCGCTTAGGGAAACAGGGATGTTATTAATATCTTTCAGAATCCAATCGGGAGCTGGTTTCCCCTCTAACTCCATGATTATCTTTTCTTCCCATTCTTTTTCAGATCGATTGGTAAAGTCAGGTGGGGAAAAATCTGTTCCGGTAAATTTTGCCGGATAGTTCTTATTAATTATCACATCCTTAACAGTTGTCCAACTTGTTTGATGTGGCATTTGTTTTCTCATTCGATATGGCAGGTAATCGGCTTTGCTGATCCAGATATCGTATCTGGACATTACTTCCGGAATTGTATAATATTGCTTATCCATATGTACGGGGTAACCAAAAAATTCAACAGCCTCATCAAAAATGGTTAAGATAAACTGAATGGAATCACCCAAATCTATAATTTCAGTTGTGATGCTATCCGTTGTTTCCAATGCATATTGTATGATACTTCTGGTATAATTGAAAAACGGAGGGCCAACAGGTCTGAAAGACAATTGGTTATTATGAAAACTGTCTATTTCAAAGGTTTTTTCTTCCCGGTGTAAACGTCCTCTTACAACTCCATCATAAAAGAAATTCATTTTGGTTGTATCTGCATGCTGGAAGTGTGCAAAAGTAGATCCGATAAAAGTATCAGCAGGATTGGCATACTCTTTTACAAATTTGTTGTAAGTAATAACTGGTGAAGTATCATAGGGAGCACTGGCACTTTCATAAGAATAATAAGTTGCAGATTTTATTTGCTCCAGATTATTTAAAACCTTTTCCAGATAATTATTTGTTGTGTGGTTAACTTTTAATTTTCTAATTATAACAAATGAGATTATTAAAATTAGAATAATTGTTACCGGCAAATATGTTTTCTTCATTTGTTATGGTATTTAGTTTATAAATGGAATGGTTGACGGTATAGACCGTAACCATTTATCTAATCAATTTTCCAGAAATCTTAGTGGTGCGGTTTTTACCTTTCGTTTATTAAACTTAATGATTCTTGTTTTGTTGATCAATATCCTTTATTAATATCAACGGTTGTTGTGTCTCCTTCATTCAACAAAGGGTGTATCATAGCAAGCAAAATAGTATGGAATGTCAATTTATTTTATCGTCAAGATAATTAGGCCTCAGGATGACCTCGTTTCACTTCTTTGGGGTATCAGATGGCAACGAAAAACTCACCGAGAACCCCGCCCTTACCGAACGGCACGTGCGGGCGGGGGTAGTGAACATATAAATGATGCTGAATACTAATAGCATTAGTCCAGGAATATATTTCACCACCCACTCTGTATGAGGCTGTCTAAAAAGTCTATTAAAACATTTAACCACAGAGGAAACAGAGATTAAACAGAGTTCACAGAGGTTTGATATTAAGAAAGTTACTTCTCTGCGGACTCTGTGAAAACTCTGTGGACTCTGTGGTTTATCCTACTTTTTAGACAGCCTCATGTCCGACGACAGGAGGACAGAGGGGGTGACACACTCCAACCCTCGTCCCCTTACGCTGCAAATAGGAAAAGGAGTGCTTGGGGAATTTTAACCATACAACACTAATTCTGATACAGCCCCTTGTTTTCAATTCTTTCAGTCACCAGTCTGGAACTTATCATTGCCATTGGCAGGCCGGCACCGGGTACTGTGGAAGCTCCGACATAGAATATGTTTTCAAACTTTTCGTCAACATTTGCAGGCCGGAATGCTCCTATTTGCATCATTTTATGTGATAAACCTAAACCGCCGCCTTTGTATAAATTGAACTTGGTTTGCCAATCCTCGGGAGTATAGACTGTTCTTGAAGCAATATCCGGACGGATATTCTGGTGTATTCTTTCAGAAAAGTCATCAATAATGCTGTCGACGATTTGATCACGGTCGTCCCAGTTTTTTTTAAACAACAGATTTGGAACCGGGCATACGAAAAACAAAGCTTCCTGGCCTGCCGGGGCACACTCTTCATTATGCTTGGAAACAACATTGACATAGTAATAAGGTTTCTCCAGTGTTCCGGGATTTTTCATTACATCTTTAGCGTATTCCTGGTAATTGTTGCCCAGGTAATAATTGTGATGTTCCACCTGTGGCAATTTTATCTTTACACCTAAATAAAATGTCAGGTAACCCATCGTCCAACTCATTTTTCTCAATTTATTTTCGCTGTATTTCGGGCGGTTAAGAACTTTGCCACGAAAAAATGCCGCATCAGAATTGACAACGAAAATGTCGGCTTTCCAATGATCACCATTCTGGTCGATAAAAGCTTTTAACTTTCCGTTTACTAACTTAAACCCGGCAATTTCAGTGTTGTATGTAATTTCAACCCCTGCTTTTTCCAATTCTTTAAGCAGTCCTTCCACAATTTTATACCTTCCGCCTTTAACATTGTAATATCCGTCATGTTTGAATTCGGTATAAGATAAAAGGGTATAAACGGCATTTGTGTCAAAAGGAGTCTTGCCAAGGAAAAAGGCTACCAGTGATATAATTTGCCGGGCTTCCTTTGATGAGAAGTGTCGTTTTACCTGTTGCCAGAATGTTTTGAATAAAACAGGGAAATGAACCGGGTTTACCTGCATTAATGTTTTGAGATAATCAGAAACACTGTTAAAATTTTGTTTGATAATCCCGTCAACTGTATCATTGAACAGCGCAGCAGATTTATTGATGTAATTTTTGAAGTTATTTTTAAAGTCAGGCTCGGGTCCGGTAAATTGTTCAGCAAGTTTATCGTCATCTTTATATAAAAAAAATTTCTTATCGCTACCACTAAAACTGACAGTATATAAAGGATCAAGTTCAATGATTTCAAAAGGTAGTTTGATCCCGCAGTCATTGGCAAACTCCTGAAATTCATAAGACATACTGAAAAAACTTGGTCCCGTATCAAAAATAAAACCGTCTTTTTTTATCTGGTTAAGTCTTCCTCCGGCCTGTTCATTTTTTTCAACAAGATGTACCGTGTAACCGCGGGAGGCAAGTCTCAAAGCAGTCGCAAGACCGCCTATTCCGGCACCCACTATCAACACATTTTGATCCATATTTTATTTTAACTTTTTGTTCAATGCAGGTAATAATTCGTCTTTGACCCATTTAAAATTGGGTTCTATTTTTAATATTTTTATATAATAATTTTTTGCCATATCAAATTTGTCCATTTCTTCATAGGCCCGGGCAATTGCAACAAGCAGGCTTAAATAATTCCAGTTTTGATCAGTCAAATCAGAATTTTTTTCTATTAAGGTTTGAGCTTTCAGATATTGTTCCAGTGCTTCCGTTTTTGAACCTCCAAAAACTTCCGGCCTGAAAAAAAGGTTATTTGCCAGCTGGATGTATCCGAAATAATTGGTCCGGTCAAGTTCAATTGATTGATTCGCAAATTTCAGGCTCTTATTGCCAATGAAGGGTGCTTTGTATAGATTTAAACCGATATGATAGCCAATAAAAGCCGATTTATACGCATAAACATCCGTAAGCTTATATTTTTCTTTTTCTAAGATTTCAAGTTTTGTCGTGGCTTTGTCCAGATAATATTGTGCTAAATCGTATTCTTTATTACCGATGCACCATGCTATGTAACCATACTGATAATTAATAAGTTCAAGTATATAATCGTTTGAATTCTGATTTTGCTGATACATTTCATCGATCAGTAATTTCCATTGCGACATATTACCATTAATATAGGCTTTATAGATTTCCTCTTTATCAATTGCAACAGCACTTTGAAATAAAAACAGAAACAAAATCAAATACGCGGTATATTTCTTCCTTTCCATAGATAATTTCTTTTCAATTTGTATGAAACTGCCTTAATGATAAAAAGCATTAAGCTGAATTGTTGCGGCACAAAATAAATCAAATTTTCTGTAATACTTTGCTCACTCGAAATACTTACCATAATCCTTGCTATTAAAAACATTCCTATATAAAGAAGTAATAATTTTATGGATATAAACAGAAATGGTAAAAAGCCGAGCGTGGTAATAATCCAGAATAAAGCAGCAGTTGGAATAGAATTGCCAAAAAACTGAAGCACATTTTTAGCAAAACCATTAACTGCTTCTTTGTAACTTTCATACATTCTGCATTTTATCCTGTCATCACCGACCATACAGGCTACTTTGATCTTATTTCGCTTAAAATAGCGGGATATTTCTATGTCTTCAAAAGGGCTGCTTTTGTACTTTTCATGGGGAAAGAGATTGTTGTAAATCTGTGCATCAAACAGCATAAACTGACCATTAGCCGCCGAATGGGATGTATAAGGCGAAATCCTGACAAAAATGAGGGGTAACAGGGATAAAAGGATGTAGTTCATCAAAGGAACTGTTAATTTTTCACCTTTACTAATCATTATTTGCTTCGGGAAAACAGACAGCAGTCCGAGTTTTTTTGATTTCAAATAACCAACCGTGCTTTGAATAATGTTATGATTTAACCGGACATCTGCATCAATAAAAAAGAGATATTTGCCTTTTGCAGCTATCGAAAGGGTGTGACAGGCAAAATTTTTACCAAGCCAGCCTTCAGGTAAACCGGTTGAATTTATCAGCATTATCCTGGGATCTTTCGCAGCAAATTCGTCCACTATTTCCGGCGTTCTGTCAGTTGATTGGTCATTGAAAACAATGATTTCCAGTTTTTTATAATTCAATTTTTGAATATCCGACAGAATATTTGCAATGTTTTTTTCCTCATTTCTGGCCGGGATCAGCAATGAAACCAGATCGTCATTAATGTGGTTATTTTTGGGTGCTTTTTGTATGAAAATCAAATTTATCGAAGCCGTAATCAGCTGATATACAGTAAATGCTAATACTATATAAGCAATATATATCATCTTTCAGCTATATGGATCTGGTAATTTAAAGCTTTTTG
>CAZGOR010000072.1:0-12797 GCA_964527875.1 uncultured Bacteroides sp.
TATTCATCCCGTCTTCCCTGTTTTCCCTCCACCATTTGCTGTTCGTTACAGGCCAGTCTCTGTTACCGACATATGTTTCTATGATGATATAATCAATCAAATTTTCAATATCGATCCTTTCAGTAATTGTCAGATAATTTTCTGTGATTGACAGATCATTGTTTTCTATATAGTCTATCACATCCCGGAGAAATGCATCACATGAACCATCCTCTGCTTCAGGCGAGAGAAGAGATCCTTCGAGCAAATCAACCAGATCATCATCCACACCATAATGGTACTTGAAATAATGAGGGGTAATCAGCTCTCTCAGATTGTGTATACCCCAATATTCCCCGTTCAGGTACAACACACAGGGAGCATATGCCTGAAAATCCACCCGTGCATAATCTTTAAACATCTGAATAATTGCTGCATCCTTAAGTTGGGTAAAACCAAAATCATTGCCCGAGTTCCTCAAAAGAAGCCTTTTAAATTGAGTCGTCTCTGACCCGGGAAACAGGGGATATTCAAGTGAAGGGTTACCGTATTCATTTCTCCAATATAATCCTATAGATTTCATGGCTTTCTGGCGACTGCATTTGCCCTTTATTCTGAATCCGACATGTTCTTCGAAAGCCGGCAAATCTTCCCCTGCAGGTGTATACCGTATAACCGCGGGAAATTCCCATTTCTGATTATAATTAGCAGGAACAGGGCAGCTACACCCTGCTTTGTCAATACCGTTACTACCAATGATGTATAATCCGGAATCGGATGACCAGAGGTATTTTTCATCAATATCAATCTCAACAATGGGAAGATCATGATCACTGCCGGGAAATGAGTTATTTTCTTCACAGGAGCTGAAGAGAATGATTATGATGACAGGGAATATTAGAGTAACGGATTGAATAAAACTCCTCATATAATCAAAATTAAAACAAAATCCAGAATAAACCTGAATATGGTTCCCAATTTCATTTTTCATGAAGTTCCCGTTAAAAGCTTGCCTTTTCAGAGAAAAAAAGTAAAATGAAATTAATCCGCCAGGAAACGGATCGATTTGGATTTGTTGAAAGCACCTATACCGAAAATTAATGCGTCAGCCTGAGGCTATTTGCTAATTTTCGGGATTGGTGTGAATTAGAGATTTGATTAATCTTTCACTGTTTTCATCAAGTAAAGGGAATCTGGTTTTACTTCCATTGGCATAATATCCATTGCGTTTCCATCAATCTCCATTTCTATTATTGTGTTGATTGGTCTGATAGGTTCATTCCCAAGTTCAATAATCATTTCATCATCTTCTTTTCTGCAAACCAAAGGTCCTCCTCCAATGACACGACATTTTTTTACTTCCATGTCAATTGGGGGAAGAATCAGTACTGTTGAATCACCCGACCAATTGAGCAGATGCAGGTAAATCTTATTTCCTTTCCTGGTACTCACGCCCCAATCTGTAGGTTTGAAAGGACCACCACGAGTACCATAGATTGTAAATCCATAGTCTTTCAGCCACGCACCTATCTCTTTTAAGCGTTCCACCTGTAACGGTTCAATTTGCCCATCAGGTCCGGGACCAACATTTAACAACAGGTTTCCATCCCCACCGGCAGAACGTATCAGGCTATGCAGGCATTGTTCGGTTGATTTAATGATATCATCCGGCTTCCAGGCCCACTGAGTGCCAATTGTCATGCAGGTTTCCCACGGACGATCATTTTGAAAGCTTCCAATCCGTTGCTCCGGAGTATCAAAATCCCCTTTTGCACCGGAACGATTATTTACCAGGATCCCGGGCTGCACTTCCCTGATCCGGTCTATTACTTCCTGCCCGCGGATAGAGTCAAACCGTTGCGGAACATCATACCACATCACCAACAAAGGGCCATAATTTTCAATAATTTCAACTGATTGATTTTTTAAATATTCCGTGTACCGGTCAAGGTCATACACCTCTCGTTCAACTCTTCCCCCCGGGCTGGTCAGAGGAAAATCAGGGTGATGCCAATCGCAGGTGGAATAGTAAAATCCCAGTGCTATTCCCTGTTTTTTGCAAGCAGCAGCCAGTTCTGCCATTACATCCCGGTGAAAAGGTGAATTCATTATATTATAATCGGTGTATTTTGTGTCCCAGTTACAAAATCCATCGTGGTGTTTCGAGGTAAAAACAATGTATTTCATCCCGGCTTCTTTTGCCACAGAGACCCACTCATCAGCATTGAAATTTACCGGGTTGAATTGTTTATATAAATTGTCGTATTCCTCAATTGGGACCTCATTCCCCCGTGACCAGCCGATTTCGGTACCTTTTAACGATACCGGCCCCCAGTGGATAAACATCCCAAAACGGGCATCTTTCCACCATTCGAGTTTTTCATCATGATCTTCTGGAAATGGAGGATCAGAAAATGGTTCCGGGGGAGAACATGAATACTGAAATATCAATATCAAAAAAAGGAATGAAATGAACACAGATATCCTGAACTGTCTTTTTCCGGCCAACATATTCAAAGTCATTATAATCAGAATTAAAAGTTAGTTTTTTAAAAATAGGAAAATACTTATGAAAATTAAGGAAAATATATTTAAAATCATATATGTGGAAAAATTCAAGAAACCGACAGGAAATTATTATATTGTGTTCAGAATATCGACAATAATGAATGAAACAGGTATGCAATCAGTATAAAAAACGGATCATCATAATAATCCGTACCTGAAAAGCTAATATATTTTAAACCACAAAGGAACACAAAGGAGTCTGAAAATGAACATTTGAGTTCCTTTGTAGCAACCTTGGTTTACCTTTGTGGTTTTAAAAAAAAATAATGGAATTCAAAAAAATTAATTTAAACAATTCGTAATAGTCTTCAAGGTACGCATTATTATGATGAACCTAAAAAATAAATAACATTAAAAATAAAAATATGAAAAGAAGGAAATTTATAAAAACAACATCAATGGGGTCAGCCGCATTTACCTCTTCATTTTACATTCCTTCTCTTATGCGGGAAAAGAAGCTCAAAACCGGTTTGATTGGGGCTGGCTGGTATGGAATGGTCATTACAAAAGCTGCTTTAAAGGTCGGCGGGGTGGAGGTTATTGGTATTTGCGATGTTGATTCTGATCATTTAAAAAACAGTGCTGATGAGCTGGAGAAACTGCAGGGTGCCAGGCCCAGGACATTCAAATACTACCAGGATCTGCTTGACATGAATGGGTTGGAAGCGGTTTTTATAGGAACAGTCCCTCACTGGCATGCATTGCAGTTCATTGCAGCATGTGAAAAGGGACTGGATATATATTGTGAAAAACCTCTGTCATACGATGTTCTGGAAGGTCTGGCAATGGTCAGAGCAGCAACCAGAGCAGGCAATATTGTACAAATTGGTTTTCAGCGTCGCCAGAACAATGCATTTCAGAAAGCCAGGGAGCTTATTGAAAGCGGTAAGATCGGGACTGTACACCAGGTAATCGCACAGATACACTATAACCCGGTACTCCGGGATACAACTATTCAGCCTCCTCCTGCTTCACTCGACTGGGAAGAATGGTGCGGTCCTGCACCCAAACTTGACTACCGTCCAAATATCGGTCATGTATCATGGAGACTCGAAAAAGAATATGGAAACGGGCACCTTGTCGACTGGGGCATCCACCATATTGATACCATTCGTAAAATAATGGGTGAAGAGATGCCGGATGAGTTTATTACCAGGGGAGGTATTTATGTGTTGAAAGACCAGATAACATCCCCTGATACGCTTACTGCCAGCATGGCTTTCAAAAAAGCTCCTGTTATCTGGCAGCACAGACTCTGGGGTATCGGTGATATAACCAGGGAATTTAATAACGGCATTTTCTTCCATGGAGACAAAGGCACCTTATTTGCTGAAGACTCGAAAGTAATAATATCCCCTGCCGGTAAAAATGCACAACGGGAAGAACTATCTATCCCGACGGAACTGGTACAGGAAAAACATGTAGGTAATTTTCTTGCTGCAGTAAGAAATAAAGATAAAAACCTCATCAGCTGTACCCCTGAGGATGCGTTTCAATCAACTGCTGCTGTCCAGCTTGCAATGATCGCTTATTACACCGGATCAATCGTAAAATGGGACCAGGAGAAAAATGAAATTGTTGGAAATGAGGAAGCATCTGCATTGCTAAAAAGGGAATACAGGGGAAAGTATGAGCATCCCGGATAAAATATTACCCGGGAAATTGCTGACAATAAATATTAATTACATTTTAAGATCACTCACCGGGTGACTTCAAGTCACCCGGTGAGTATAATCAGTAAGTAAGCTTTCAGACCAGGTTATATGAATAACCATTCATTCAAATACGAAAAGTATGCGTATATTTCAACAATATCGTCCTGCCGAAAAACGGTGGTCTTTCCGGGACAGATTCCCGGTTCACGATGCCCCGGTATTCATTGAATACAATATACAGATCGTTTCCTTCCCTGGGATTATATCTTAATCTGAAATTCCCGATAAATTCATCATCAAGATTGTTATACTGGACAAACACGCTTACAGATAATTTGGTACTGTACATGAATAAAACTTTTGTCCGTATAATATGATTTCGGAGTTTCTGGTTTCTTTCAGGAAAATCAACAGCATTAAACTCGTATGATCCGGATATTTGCAGGCTTGAAGACAGATTAAGCGTCGGACTTGCTTCGATAGATATTCTTTTCCCATCATAAAACTCTCCTGCTTCAATCCCTATCATGGAAGAGACAGTTTTTGACTGTGGTGTAAAGAATCTCCCACGTATTCCCATGAATGTATATTCTCCGACTAAGACATCCACTTCATCAGACAGAGAGAATTCTTCCTCAACGCCCTCTTTCATATACTGAAATTCAAGAAATGATCCAAATCCCTGTTTGGTCATGAAATGCCAACCGGGGGAAATTTCCATTGTTTCCAATTCCCCGTCAGATACCCTGGTTGACCTTCTAAACTGCATCATCCCTCTATAGCTAAAGAATTTTGATGTTTCACCCGGTATCCAGCCATACTGGAATCTGGTATTCATTCCCTGTACTCCCTCTCGCATAATGAACCCTACTTCCGGATTAAATTCTTCGCCGTAATAGCTGTATGATAAATCATAGGCAAAACCTTCATCTGACCGGCGTTCCCAGGTTATTCCCGCGAATGTAGGATCAGTCGAAAGGGGTACATTGGCAGTAGCTGTCTCATATGTCTGTGCTAACCTGACATCCACATAATCATCCCCGAATATGCGGAATATTCCATCAAGTCCGTATGCAACATTATAATTACCATTTGTGCCCAATCTTGATGTCATGATTCCCCCCACATACGAGTAGTCATTTATTACCTGTCTGCGTAATCTGGCAATACCGAAATTTTCAGAAGGATTCTCTTTATGTTTTTCTGTCTGCATGTCCATCACTCCTATGTCCCACTTACCAGCCCGGCCGACAAGGCGTGCACCCCCGTAAATCCTGACCTGCTCATCATCAACAATTCCAATCTGCCTGCTGTAGAAGAGGGTTGACGGCCCCCCGAGTCTAAAATTGAATATGCCGGACCTCTCCTGAAAAAATAACCGCTTTTCCGGAAAAAACAGTGAATACCTGGTCAGATTTACCTGTTCGTCATCCGCCTCAACCTGGGCAAAATCGGTATTGGCAGTGAGATCAAGGGTCAGGTTACTGGTGAGACTATATTTCACATCCAATCCTGCATCAAATTCAGGTCCATCTTCCTCTATATATTGAGTTTCTTCTTCATTAAGGTTATAATTATGTGAATATCCACCAATGATATAGGGTGCAATATAAATTGGCCTGACAGGTTCAATATCCTCAAATTCAATAGTCCGGGCAAGAGAAGGTTTCATTGTGGCTGAATAACCATATTTGGGGTCTATGGCCGGATAGGTATCCATTTCATTGTTGGAACTTATCCTGCGGTTCAGGATCATTCCCATCCTGGTAATTCCGTTGTTATTCTGAAACCTGAGACTGGAAAAAGGGATCCTCATTTCAACATACCATCCCTTTTCATCTCTCGATGTCTCAATATCCCAGAAAGTATTCCAGCTCATATTCATTGGTCCCCTGCCTCTCCCTCCTCCTCCTCCATAACCGCCGGCCCCATCATTTGATATGGTATAGTCAGTTCTCGAACCGGTAGGTGTGGTATAAAAAATCAGTGCATTCTCATTATCATTATACGTGTCAAGGATAACACCGAATGCATCCGAATTCCTTGATTCCTCATCCCTTTTCTTACTTGTGGCGACAATATCGGAGGGATCGGCAGAATATAGCCGTGCTCCAATCCACAGATAATCCTGATCATATCCAATCATGACCTCACTTTTCTCCGAAGGATCAGCTCCGAAATTGGGAGAGTGCATAACCAGGGGAAACAAGGTCGGTTCATTCCAGACCTGTTCAAAAGGATATCCATCAAAATCAATTTCATCTGTAAGCCGGCTGATTTTTATAACTTCCTGTCCAAATAAACTAAACGGGATAAAAAAAATCAGTAATATTATAATCAGAAAAATTTTGCTGATCCTCATATGATACCTTATTTGAAATATTTGAAATCGCTTGTTTTATGGAATTCTCTGGATTTAAATGTTCACTATAAAGAAGCTGATATTTAAAAACATTAATAATTTAATTGATTTTTGTTATTAAAAGAATTTATTATCATAATGCATTTGATAATACACTACATTCAAAATTAGATGATTTACATTATTAAAGGTTTAACACGATTAAGAATAATTGTTAATATTTTATCCAAAATAATTTAGTTTTATTCAAAATTTGCAAATTTAATAATACCAACCCTTAAACAATTTATTATGAAAAAAATTTCCGGAATTTTCTTTCTGTTATGTTTATCTTTTCTTGTAAAGGCTCAGCAAAATTATGTGCCCGCACCTGAAAACCTTGAAGCCAGGGAATGGTTCCAGGATGCCAAATTCGGCATGTTCATCCACTGGGGTGTATACAGTGTGATGGCCGGCGGTGGTGATCAGGGGATCGCCGAATGGATCATGGAAAGAAAACAGATCCCTATCAAACAGTATGAGAATCTCGCTGACTTTTTTAATCCAATCAGCTTTGATCCTGCTGAATGGGTTTCCATTGCAAAGGAAGCCGGCATGAATTACATTACCATTACGAGTAAACATCATGACGGTTTTGCTATGTTTGATTCCAAAGTGAGTGACTGGGATATCGTAGACCGGTCACTATACGGAAAGGATGTCCTTAAAATGCTGAAGGAAGAATGTGAGAAACAGGGAATTAAGCTTTTCTTTTATCATTCCCAGCTCGACTGGCATCATCCCGATTATTATCCGAGGGGGAGAACCGGACAGGGATATACCGGCAGGCCTGAGAGCGGTGACTGGAACAAATACATCGATTATATGAATGCACAATTAACCGAATTGCTTACTAATTATGGTGATATCGGCGGCATCTGGTTCGACGGTATGTGGGACCAGTGGGATGCCGACTGGCAGCTTGAAAAAACCTACACGCTGATCCATGAACTGCAACCTGCCGCATTGATTGGCAGCAACCACCATAGAACTCCTTTCCCGGGTGAGGACTTTATGATGTTCGAACGTGACCTGCCCGGGGAAAATACAATGGGCTTTAACCAGACTGCGATAGAGGTTGATATCCCGCTGGAAATGTGCGAGACGATGAACAACTCATGGGGTTATAATATCAAGGACAGAAACTTTAAATCTACCAGACGGCTTATTCACACAATGGTCAGGGCAGCAGGATATGGTGCCAATTTCCTGCTCAACAACGGCCCCATGCCAAACGGCAAAATCCAGAAAGAAAATATTGATGCCCTGAAAGTTATCGGCGAATGGCTGAAAAAATATGGTGAGTCTTACTACGGAACCCGTAAAGGTCCTGTTCCACCACGTGAATGGGGAGCCACCACACAAAAAAGGAATACCGTATATGTGCACATCCTTGATCTGGAGGATGAAACCGTCTATCTTCCCGGTCTTACAGATCAAATCGTCTCTGTCAAACTATTTGATGACCAGTCAGTTCTAAAATATACCCAGAATAACCTTGGTACAATCATCAGTGTTCCCTTTGGCAAACGGAATGATATTGATACTATTATTAAAGTTGAACTTAAATAGAGTTGCCTGATTACTGAATTTACTATCGACTGATAATAAAACAGGTTATTTTAAAAGTCCTTTGTGTTCCTTTGTGGTGCACTTTGTGTTCCTTTGTGGTGCAAATAATATTAACCACAAAATACACAAAGGATTTCACAAAGGATCACAAAGGATAAAATGAATTTTTTTTTGATAATTGAATCAAAAGGATGAAAATTAGATTAATCCTGTGTTTGTGTATCATTGGATTCACTCTACTTACCTGTCAGGATGATTCGCCGGAAACCACATTTAATCCTTTTGTATGGAATACTTCCACACCCGCTACACAGGGTATCAATTCACAGGTTCTTGATTCTGCCTTTATTGTAGCAGAACAGATGGGATATGTTGATGGATTGCTGGTTTTCAGGAACGGTTACCTGGTTGCCGAAAAATATTATAATGGTTATTCAAAATATTCATCACATAATGTCATGTCTGTCTCAAAGAGTTTCCTGTCAGCAATAACAGGAATCGCCCTTCAGAAAGGTTACTTCACCCTGGATGATAAGGTCATGGATTATTTCCCTGAGTATGTATACGATACGATAGATGTCCGCAAATACGATATCACCATTAGGCATCTGTTAACGATGAGGATGGGTATTGATAATGAAGAAAACAACCTGTTCGATGTACTTGCGACTGATAACTGGATTAAGACGACAATTGAACTTCCATTGCTATCCGACCCGGGTGAGAAATTCAGGTACAGTAGCCTCCAGACGCATCTCCTTTCAGCCATTTTAACTAAAACCAGCGGTTTATCCACCCACGATCTGATAAAAAAATATTTACTGGATCCGATTGGTATTGATATTGAAAGCTGGATTCAGGATCCACAGGAATATTATTTTGGAGGAAGTGAAATGTTCTTTGAACCACGTGAAATGGCAGTGCTGGGTTATATGTATCTGAACGGAGGAAAACTGAGAGGTAAACAAATTGTTCCTTCCGATTGGGTCACCTCATCCCTCACCGGGACATGGGAAAAGAATAGTGCGGAATGGGGTGTGCTGAGGAATTATAATTATGAGTATTTATGGTGGCTCGGGGAAATAAACAGTTATAAGATGTTCTGGGCACTCGGTCACGGAGGCCAGATGGTCCTCACATTTCCTGATCTGAACCTGATTGTTGTAACGACAGCAGACTATAATGTAGGATGGGATGCCAATCAAACCAGACCGATCCTGGAGGTTATATCTAAATATGTTTTGCCGGCAGTCAATTAGTCTCAGGATGTTTATTCAGTAGTTAGTTCAGTAGTTAGTTCAGTAGTTAATTCAGTAGTTGAATTAGTTGTGTGCGACTTTTGGATCAAGTCATTCCGAAGGAGCGAAGTCTGCCTTACAGCCTTACTCCGCCGAAGCGGCTACGCACAGCGCCTTTCGCCGGAGGCCGAGGCCTTTGGCGAAGGC
Source organism: uncultured Bacteroides sp. (assembly GCA_964527875.1). Taxonomy (GTDB): domain Bacteria; phylum Bacteroidota; class Bacteroidia; order Bacteroidales; family SM23-62; genus LJUQ01. The sequence continues at coordinate 9,621 of CAZGOR010000072.1, forward strand.
TCTCGGCAAGTCTTTGGCGGCCGAAGGAAGGCACAGAAGACAGATGAGGAATCCCACCAGACCAGTTAAATCGGTCATTTAGTTATCATTCGATTAATTATAACCCAATTTAAAATCAAGGTCATCCTGAAGAGCGAAGCGATTTCAGGATATTCATTGTTTCAGGAAAAGGTATCTAATATGAACTCACACTCACACTCACACTCTCATCCCATAATTTACAAATACATCAGTATTCCATTATTCCGATCTTCCAATTCCATTTCAAATAAAACAATAATTGCTATTTTTAGTATCTATTCTCAAAAAATGATGCGTCATGGCAAAACATATTGGCATACTCACCTCCGGTGGTGATTGTCCGGGTTTGAATCCTGCTATCCGGGGCATTGGAAAAACTGCATTATCGGAACATGATATGCAGATTATTGGATTCAGGGATGGCTTCCGCGGACTGATGGAGAACCGATTCATCCGGCTCGACAACACACAGTTATCAGGGATCCTGACCCTTGGTGGCACCATCCTGGGGCATCTGCAGCGTGGTGGTATACCTTCGGCAGCCGACCGCCTGCTTGCAACCCGCCTGGGAACAGCATGTGTGGATTATATCAGCAAGGGGAAGTATGGCATTTTAGTTGCCGCCCGTGGAGAACAGACTGAACCTGTCCCACTTGAAAAAGTTGTCAATAAGCTGAAATTTGTACCTCCCGATCATCCATGGGTGATCAGCGCAAGAAATGTTGGAACATGCCTGGGAAATTAAACATAATCATCATGTTAAGTAACTCTATTAAAATCACTCTCCGTAACATTTCACGGCAAAAATTTTACGCTTTTATTAATATCATTGGGCTTACTGTCGGGTTAACCACAGCACTTCTGATCATACTGTATATTGTCGATGAATTCAGTTATGATTCTTTTCATGAAAATGCGGAGAATATTTACAGGGTACATATGAATGCCCGTATTTCAGGACAGGAAATGGAGACCTGTTATACATCCGCACCTCTAGCTGCAGGTTTTATTCGGGAGATACCTGAGATTGAAGATGCCACCCGTATTGCAGTATGGAGTGATATGAGTGTTCAATATGAGGATAGAGCTTATACTGAAAACAAAGTATTATTTGCCGATTCCAATTACTTTGACTTTTTCAGCTTCAGGCTTATTCAGGGCGATCCAAAAACAGTTTTGAAAGAACCGAACACGGTTGTCCTGACTGAATCTGCAGCAAATAAATATTTTGGATACAAGGGCCCGGGAGATAACACCACGATTGGAAAGATGCTGTACACAGGTACAAACAGAGATATGTATGCTGTAACAGGAATAACTGAAGATCCTCCATTCAACTCCCACTATCATTACAGCCTGATCATATCCATGGAATCATGGGATTACAGCAGAAGTCCGCTCTGGGCCAGCAACCAACTCAATACATATATACGGTTAAGTGAGCAGTCAGATTGGCAACAGGTACAGGATAAGTTTCCCGATATTGTCAAAAAATACATAGGCCCGCTTGTGCCACAGATCCTTGGAATATCATTTGAAGAGTTTATCGAACAGGGAGGTGGATATGGATACTACCTGCAACCATTATTGAAAATCCACTTAAATCCTTTAACGAACCAGGAGCTTGAATCCGCCGGTAACATCAAGACTATTTATATTCTGCTTACAATCACCATATTTATCATTGTCATTGCCTGCATTAATTTCATGAATCTTTCAACTGCCAGTTTTACCAACAGGGCCAGGGAGGTAGGTGTAAGAAAAACTGCCGGTGCCGCAAGGAATCAACTGGTTATGCAATTCCTGAGCGAATCTGTATTTCTTACATTCATTTCAATGATCCTCTCTATCATTATTACCAATGTAATCCTTCCGCAATTCAATTTCCTCTCCGGAAAACAATTGTTGTCCGGGATTCTCTTTACTTTTCCATATCTGATTGGAATTCTGTTACTTGTAGTCATTGTTGGTTTGTTTTCAGGAAGTTACCCGGCATTTTATCTTACCTCCTTCAAACCCATTGAAGTTATGCGGGGACAGATAAAAGCCGGGATGAAAAGTGGCCCTATAAGAAGTATACTGGTTGTGTTCCAATTTATCATTTCAATTTTGTTAATCATTGGCTCTTTACTCATTTATAAGCAGCTCAACTACATTGAGAATACAGACCTTGGATTTAACAAAGAAAATCTGCTTGTGATCAATAATACCAACACGCTGGGAACGGATAAGATGGCCTTTAAGGAAGAATTATTGCAGATACCGGATGTTGTGAATGCCACTTTTGCCAACCTTGTACCACCCGGGGGCGATTATTCTGATATTTTTATACCAAAAGGAGGTGATAACCAGGAGCACGGTTTTAATTACCTGATTGTTGACCAGGACTTTCTAAACACAATGGAAATAACGATTTCAGATGGCAGGTTCTTCTCCCGTGAGTTCCCGTCAGATTCCACAGCCGTCGTGATCAATGAGGCAGCTGCCAGACTGGTTGGATGGGACCATCCGGTGGGGGAGCAGATTCAAACTTTTTGGGGTGAGGAGAATACAGATATCAGGAATGTGATCGGTGTGGTGAAAGACTTTAATTTCCGGTCTTTAAAACAAGATATTTCTTCACTGCTTATTTTCCCTGGTTCCCAGGGTAACTTTCTAATAGTCCGTTTAACACCCGGAGATCTTAACCAGAAAATCCATTTGATAGAAACCAGGTGGAAATCCATTTCCCGGGGTGCTCCATTCGATTATTCATTTGTGGAAGATGATTTTAATGCACATTTCAGGAGAGAACAGCAACTAGGTAAGATATTCCTGGTTTTTACCTGCCTGGCAATATTCATTGCCTGCCTTGGATTATTTGGCCTTGCGACTTTCACTGCTGAGCAGCGGACGAAAGAAATCGGGATCCGTAAAACACAGGGAGCTTCTTCAAATGACATTATAAAATTGTTATCAAAGGAATATCTTAAATTGGTAGGCATTGCATTCATTGTTTCTATACCTATCTCTTACTACCTGATTTCCTGGTGGTTGAAAAACTTCGCGTATAAAATGAATATCGGAGTACTCAGCTTTATAATCGGCGGATTGGCCGCTCTGATGATTACTCTTCTTACTGTCAGTTATCAGTCCGTTAAAGCAGCCTCCAATAAT
>CAZGOR010000073.1:0-1745 GCA_964527875.1 uncultured Bacteroides sp.
TTTTATCTTTATCTAAACCATAAACCTTACCATTCTTACCCACAACTTTAGCTGCTGGAATAGCATAATGGCCAACTCCACAACCAAAATCTAAAATTATCTGTCTGGGTTTAATCCCAATCTTTTCTAAAAATCTTAATCCTTCTTTATTCTCCCATTTTTCCATTTCATCTTTCATTTTTTTTCTTTTTTTCTTTCTTAATTTATATTCCAAAACCAAACCACTTCCACTTCTTTAATTTTCTTTTTCAATATTCGTGAGGAATTTCTTTAATGTGTAAAATAAGATCGTAATATAATCATTCATCCTGAAGAGCTCAAATAACTTTTCCTGGATTTCATCTATTTTAGTTAAGATTCGCGTCTTCCTTTCCTTTCTATTAACTTTACCCACCTGCTTAGGATAGATATTAATCACTTGTTTTACACCTTTGAATTTTTTATTTAACCTTGTCAATGATAGATTTATATTACCCTGCCTGGTTTTCATAGTCATCAGGGCTCTTATTAATAGAGTAATCGTACAATACAAGCCGTGGACATTTATTTTCTCGTCCATCCAATTATTAACCGGCCACCAACAGCCTGTCTTACTGTCCTTGGTCTCTTTAAACATATTCTCAATTATATGTTGGCCGTGATAAGCCAGTATTATATCCTCAGTTTTCCAGTCGTGATTATCCGTGAATAATATTTTTTACCCAGGAATGTATCTGTTAGCTTGGCAAATTTATTCCAGTCTAACTCATCCAATGACTCAAAGTCATCGGATGAATTATCTCACACACTTTGCTCACACTCACCAGGAACCAGCTACCAGTTACCAGGAACATTTTAATGCATAGTGTATTATTTCCTATGTTGTAAGTAATAATGAATAGAAAATTGAATATCCGGTGAGATGAAAGATCCCGATAGCAAAGCGTATCGGGATGAGTTCGACTTACAATTTTTATTTCGCTATCGCTCATAAAAATTGAGTCTCACTCACTTTCCAATACAAAACTTAGAAAAAATATTCCCGAGTATCTCATCAGTCGTCACTTCCCCGGTTATCTCACCAAGGTAGTGAAGTGCTTCCCTGATATCCATAGCCAGGAAATCGCTGGTGAGACCTGTTTTCATGCCTTCCATGACACGTTGCAATGCTTCCCCGGCTTTGGTGAGAGCTTCGTAATGACGTATATTGGTGACGATTACATCATGTTCGCCGGTATCACGTTGTTTAATAATTGACAGCAGGAGGGAAGCCAGCTGGTCGATGTTTTCATTATAAAATGCGGATATGTACAGGATCTTATCATAGGAGTCGAGATTTTTGAAATTCCTTAGATCTTTTAATAGTGATAACTGTTTTTCATTCAGTATATCAACTTTGTTCAGGAGTATGATCAGCTTCTTATCCTTGCCTTCCAGCCGTTTTTTGATTTTTCCTGCAAGTCTGTCGATCTCTTTGTTGTTTTCTGTAGCATCAATCACATAGAGTACGATATAAGCCTGGTCGATTTTTTCAAAGGTTTTTTCAATCCCGAGAGTTTCTATTGTGTCTGTTACTTTCCGGAGTCCTGCCGTATCAATGAACCGGAAGCTGAATCCTTCAATGGTTATCACATCTTCAATCACATCCCTGGTTGTGCCGGCGATTTCAGAGACAATAGCCCTTTCCTCATGCAGAAGAGCATTTAACAGTGTGGACTTACCAACATTCGGTTTTCCGGTAATGGCCACCGGGACACCATGCTTGA
>CAZGOR010000073.1:1755-12674 GCA_964527875.1 uncultured Bacteroides sp.
GACATTTCCAAGCTTGAATGAATCGATCAGGCTACCTATCAATCGGTTTATTTTTTCTACCAGTTCCATCAGTTCCTTTCGATCTGCAAATTCCACATCCTCTTCACTGAAATCAAGCTCCAGTTCAATCAGGGATATGAAATTCAGTAATTGTTCCCGGAGTTTGGTGATCTCATTTGAAAATCCACCTTTCATCTGGTTCAGGGCCACTCTGTGCGAAGCTGCTGAATTTGAAGCAATCAGATCAGCAACAGCCTCAGCTTGAGAGAGATCCATTTTGTTATTTAAATAAGCTCTCAAAGTGAATTCACCAGGCTGGGCAAGCCGGGCTCCATGTTTAACCAGTAACTGAAGTATCTGTTGCTGGATGTAATAGGCTCCATGACAGGAAATCTCAATCACGTCCTCCCCGGTGTAAGAGCGGGGTGCATGGAAAAGACTTACCAACACCTCATCGATCAGCTTATCATGATCTGTGATTGAGGCATAATGGATGGTGTTTGCAGACAGGTCTTTAATATTTTTCTTTGTATCATGAAACCTGATGATCCTGCTGCAAATATCAAACGCATCTTTTCCCGATACCCGGATAATTGCAATAGCCCCGCTTCCGGGAGGTGTCGCGATGGCACATATGGTCGAGTCGTTTTGCATACCCTGGAAATAGAGAGTATAAAATTATTAATTAATTACGAAACGTCGTAATAGCAGCGATGGTTGTAATTGTCATACCGTTCGCTGTCGCAATGGCAACAATTGTGACCATTGCCACAAACAGTCTTCAATTATTTACCATTGCTTCGCTTTCGGTGAGTTCTTTAACCGGGAGTTCAATGGATAACAATTCAGCAAATATTTCCGCAATATCCATAACAGGAATAATGCCGGAGGTTTTAAACGTAATTTTGCATAAAGGACAGGCAGTTGCAAGTAGCTGGGTATCTCGTTTAATCAATTGTTTTATTGCATCCCGCGCAATGCTTCGTTTGTCTTCAAAATCCATTTCATGATCTGCTATACTGCCGCCACAGCAATACCCTTCATTTTGCAGGTATGTATAGTTCTGAAGCTGAACAATGTTTTTTAGTACCTGGCGTGGTTCACTATAGATACCCTGATATCTGCCCAATTCGCAGGGATCGTGATAAATTGTTTGCTTATGTAATTTTCCGTGTGGGAATAAACCCTGCCGTAGTTTGGATTCAAGGTACTGCGTATGATGGATGACGGGTACCGGGAAAAAATAGTTGTTTCTGAATGTGGTCAGACAGATGGGACAGGAGGTTATGATCAGCTCTGGCTGGCAGGCTAATATTCTCTCCCTGGTATATTTGATGATTTCAAAGTAAGCCTGTTTCTGTCCTGAAAGAAATAAGGGCCTGCCGCAACAAACTGAGTCGGTTTCATCAATCATAACATAATCCTCCCCGTAATGGTTAAAGATTGTTTTCATTGAGGCTGTAATGCCGGGAGTCAGGTGTGTCATACAGCCCCCGAAGAATGCTATTTTTGCTGATGATGCCTTTTGTCCCGGATGATTAAGATACGAATAATCAAACCCGAGATCATTATTTATTCTGATCCGTTCATTCATCCTGATTGACAGTGTATCAACCCGGACCGGGCAATCATTCAGGCAGCGGCCACACATCAGGCAGTTCATGATCGTGTTTTCGCAAGCCCCGGATTTTTCACGTATTTTCCTGATGAAGTAATAGGTTTGTCCATGGTATTTATCAAGACTTGTCATCTGGCAACTATTCAGACAAATGCCGCATGAAGAGCAGGCATACAGATGGAATTGGGCACATCCTTTATCCTGATACGCCTGTATATGAGCATTTTTCAGGATAATATGAGGTACTTCTGTTAATATATGCATATACCTCGACCATGGCAGGACAAAAAAGAATCCTCCCAGTGCACATGAATAAACAACCCAGGCCATATCAGACAGAAAATCCAGGTTATCAGGCAGATCGATCAGATTCCCGAAACGTCCGGTTATGAAACCGCCACCTCCATAAAATGTATGATTCAGTGTTTCAGCAATAAACCTGGCCGGGAAGATAAGCCACAGGAATGACATTGTTATCCGGTCGTGGCAATTATGAAGAGGCCTCTTTTTTAAACCCAATAATCTTGAATTTATTCTTTTATATATTGCCAGGAAAAGTCCGGACAGGATAAAAAGAAGAATCAGGTCCATCAGATGGTTAAACATTTGCAGCTGCCATCCTGAAGCTTCCTGCTGCCCCCTGGAGAAATAATCAAAAAAAACTGATTTCCATGGTGAACTGATTATATGGCCTGTCGCAAAAACTGATTCGGCATGTCCTGCCAGGATAAGGAGGAACCATCCAAAAGCAAGGCTCATATGCATATACCATAAACGCTTTTTCTGATGAAATATCCTCAAATGTAACAGGCATTCGCTGAATATTTCCAATATTGATGAGAGGATCCATCGGGGGGATAATGATTTCCACAGCCTTAACTTGTTTTTTGGTGTGAGTGCTTTAAACCATTGATAATAATTTATTATCAGGATAATGAAAAGGAATGCTAATCCCAGAGTGAAAGGAAGAACAAGGATTGATTTAAACAATGTCATTGCACTTTTGATTGAAATATTTTTTCATTTCCAGAATTGCTTTCCGGGTATTGATCCCACGGGGACAGACGAGAGAACATTTCCCGCAGAACTGGCAATATTTAAGTGCAATTTCAAGCTGATCATACATACCGTTTCTTAAAAGCATTATAAATTTCCTGAAACCGGATCCTGACTGATATGAAGAAATGCAGGTACCTGCACAGCTTCCACATGATATACACATGGATATTGAGGGCACTTTTTCCAGAATTGTCTCGTATGCCGGTGATGGCCTGTCGTGGTCGATCATCAGGTCATCATGGATGCTGAATCCAAATTCTGTCATATTGATCCTTTGTTTGAATATCTGATTTCTTTTGCAGATACTGGTTTACTCTGAAAGCGACTTCTGAAGCTTCATCGGTTGATTGTATGATACTCTTGGGCCCTGTGCAGGCACCTGCGAAAAACAAGCCGTTATCATTGTTTTGATATGCCTGATCAATCCTCCCGTTACCAAAATACCCATCAGTTCCGACCCGTTCATCAATATCAGGTAATAAATTCAATATGGAATGGTCGGGGTGCATTCCAACTAACAGAATAACCATATCGACAGTAATTTTTGCGGGTCTTCCTGCCAGTGTATCCTCATATCTTAGTACAAGTGTCTGGTCAGGATTTTCATTCGTTTCGGATAGCCTTCCACGTATAAATTGTATTTTATATTTCACCTGTGAGGTTTTATAACAGTTTTCAAAAAACCTTCCGCCCAACCGCAAGTCCATATAAAGACAATAGACATTCAGATGGGGGATCATTTTCTTCAATTCAATAGCCTGTTTAATTCCTGTTATACAGCAGTTGGCAGAACAAAACTCAACACCTACCTTTATATCTCTTGATCCCACACAGTGTATAAACGCCACTTTTTCCGGAACTTGCCCGATAGCATTAACAACACGCTGATTCCTGAACATTCCTTCGAGTTCGACCGAGGTGATTACATTTTTATATATTCCATATCCGTATTCTTCTTTCTGGAGTGCATCAAAAGGTTTAAATCCGGTTGCAAGCAACAAAGCGTGGCTCCTGTATTCATCATCATTCTGGTCTTTCAGGGAAAAGCCTTCGGTTATTCTTGATATGCTTTTGATATCCATTGATGTCCGGATCATTGACCTGGTACCGGTCAGCATTTTTTCAAGTACTTCATGTGCGGATTCATTATGTGGGAATAATTCATACCAGATATTCAGTTTTCCTCCGGGTATCTTTTCCTTTTCAAGTATGCAAACGTGATGGCCCAGCATATTCAGAATTCTGCCGGCTCTCAGGCCTGCAGGTCCTGAACCGATTATGATACAATCGAAATCCATTGTTTTCATGACCTAATAGAACTTTAACAGTTCAGGTATTTTTGGTTTTTCAAGTTGTTTACCTGAAAATCCCTTATATTTTTCATCGGGATTGAAATTAACGCCCATTTTTATAAGGAGGGGTTCAACAGCTGTCTGGTGCATTTGCAAGCCTAATTCCCACGGATCATATCCGAGACAAAGGGCAGCCAGTTCTTCAGAGGAAAGCACGGGGATTCCGTTCCCCTCTTCTCCGAAGGTTTCACCTTTCATTTCACTGATCACATATTGCCAGCGGTCGAAGAAATAATTACACCCGGGGCAATTGGTTACAATCAGGTCAGGTTTATAAGGTTCCATGGCTTTGAATTTTTTATATGCGCATGAGAGTGAGTAGCCCCTGCTGGATTTTAAAAAGTATTGCCTGAAACCGAATCCGCAGCACATCCTTCGTTCAGGATAATCAATTGATCTTCCACCAAACGTATTTACTGTACCGGAGAGGACACAGGGGTATTCAGCCCCGCCGATACCTTTATCCGGAAAGATCTTTGCATAGTGACAACCTATATGGTCGATCACTTTGAGCGGTTCACCTGTAATCCTGTTGACAAGCTTGTACGGGATTTTAGCAGCAATCAGGTCCTTGAACTTATAAATAATATCACTGGCATGAACAAGGTTTTCAGGTTTCTTAAAAGTTCTTCCTGTAGCTTTATAGAGGTATTGGCGTGCTTTTTCTTCAATATCGGGATGTTTATCCCATATTTCCAGCATCTCATTGTAAATCCCGAAGGATGTAACACAGGAAACGAGAAAATTCCTGTAACCTGCCTGTGTCATAAGTGCGAAATGCCTAGCCACAACCGTCATGGTCGTTTCCAGTTTTACAAGGTCGACATGATAACCTATGCCCGTACATGTTGTATGTTCGGAATCCACATAAAGATCTTTTCCAAGATCATTTTTCAGAATACTGAAAAAGATTTCTTCAGCACCAGGAAAAAAATTCTGCCTGATGCAGCTTCTTACATAATAATAATGATCATCAGCGATCTCTTTCTGGTATTCTCTCCAGATAAATGGTGTATGATCAGTATTCGTCATTGTTATCAGGATTTTCATATACTTTCCGGAAATAATCATTCCAGATCGATTGATCAATTTCGACATGAGTTTTTTCCGCATTCGCAGCCGCATCCTTTTCAAATTGGTTAAACCTTTGTGTGGTTCCTGTAATATTGAATATTTCATTCAGCTCATGCATGGTCTTTTCAGAAATTTTACGCAGTGTTCCGGATCCGTTCCGGTTGTATGAATTTCCGAACCTGTTGTAAACCTCCTCACTGTTTTTCCTGATCCAGTCCCATATTGGTCCCATCTCCGGGAATAGAGAGGTATCTGCGCCATCGACATGAACACAATAACCTTTTGACAGAATGGTATCTCCAATAATTTTTTTAAGGGCATACATCTGCCTGCCCCGGGGAGAGGACATGTAAAAACCGGTATCAATGGACAGATTCCGGAGAGCCAGGATCAGAAGGCCGGGTGTATTATTGCGTGGACACCTGGTTTTACAGGACATGCATTGGCCACAATACCAGATTTTATCACCTTTCAGCAGTTCTTCAAGCGTTTTTTCATCTTCAACCTGCAGCTGATCTGCTATTTCACGGGGGTCATAATCAAAGAATGAAGCGGCAGGGCAGACGGCAGTGCACGTTCCGCAATTGATACAGGAATTCAGTCCATGTTGGAACCTGACATCTTCTTTCAGGCAGTCGAAAAGTTTCTTCATGTTGAAGGGTATTTTTGGCTAAAATAAGAACTAGATTAAACCTGTAAAAGCCGTCAAATACCCAAAATGAAGACGTTAATTACGATACGTATTAAACTTTAGCGGATATGGGTGTTTTTACGTACTGTCGTCCGGTTCCTGCAATTTAATTAACTTGTTTTCAACTGCATACATAACAAGACTGGCTGTGTTGTGGGTTTGTGTCTTATCAAGAATGTTTGCCCTGTGTTTTTCAACGGTTCTTTTACTTATATGTAATTCCTCTGCAATTTCTGTGTTGGAAAATCCCCTGCAAATCAATTCAAGGATCTCATTTTCCCGGGAAGATAAATGAATGGTCGACCTGCTGTCTTTTCTTACATCCTGAATATTCTTTACTACATTATACAGGATTTCCTGACTGAAATAGGTACCGCCATTATACACGGTTTTGATTGCCTTTATAACTTCATCAATATCGGAATTTTTCAGTATAAATCCTTTTGCACCGGCTTCGATCATTTTCAGATAATAATGTTCTTCCCCAAACATGGTTAAACAGATTACTTTAAGTCCCGGATATTTATCACATACCATTTTAGTCGCCTGGAAACCATCCATTACAGGCATTTCAATATCCATCAGCACAATATCAGGTTGCTTCTGTTCAATATATTCAAGGAATTGCCTGCCATTTTCAGCTTCCCCTGTGACCAGAATATTTTTTTCATTTTCCATCAGTATGGACAGGCCATTCCTGAAAAGCTTGTGATCATCAACAAGAAACACTTTTATTTTTTTCATTTTTTTATGTCTTTTGATTTGATTACGATTGTGGCTTCCATACCCATACCCGGTTTACTATGCAGGGTAAAATTACCACGGATTGAATTGATTCTGGATTGAATGTTATCAAAACCGGTACCTTCAAGTTCGTCACTTTCTGCTGCAACAGAATCGAATCCTTTTCCGTCATCTTTATAATTGATCAGGAGCAATTCAGATGTCCTGAACAGATTTACATCAATGCTCTTTGCATCAGCATATCTGATGGTATTATTGATTAGCTCACATATACTCCTGTAAAGAACTACTTCCGCTTCGGGAATAAATCGTTCACCCTTCAGGTTTGATTTGAGGTTGACCTGGATTTTTCCTGCATAATTGATTTTATTAATAAAAGAGTTGAGCATGGTTTCAAGTCCGAAATTGGTTAATATATGCGGACTGATGTTATCAGTGATCTCTTTCAGGCTGTCAATGGCCTCATTGATTAATTCCGATGTATTTTTACGTTTCTTTCCGGGTTTTCCCCACGCTGAAGGGCAGACAAGGACATTTTGACGGTTGAAAGAATGGGGCCTAATCCGTCATGAAGATCCTTGGCAAAACGCTTACGCTCTTTTTCCTCAGTCTGAATAACAGCACTCAGGATCCTGGCTTCCGACATTTTCCTTATTTTCTCTGCTTCAGAAAGAGAACGGAATATTTTTTTGATTAAAATAATACCTAAAGTGACCAACAGTGATGTAACAATTCCTAACCATGTGCTAAACATGGTAAAATCCCTTATATAGGACGGGTAAATATATGGAAGTATCTCGATGAATCTGCGCATGGCCATCAGGATGAGTGCTACAGAAATCAGGATCCAGGAAAGATTATACCTGGTAACTTTCGTGAGGCTGATGGCTACATATGCAGCTACAAACTGCAGTATGAAAGAAAGTATCAGGCCGTATAACGTTGTCATAAGTTTAAGATTTGATTGATGGATGAAATTTAAGACTAAGTTAGATAAAATGATTTAATAGTTGTCGCAATGGTCGCACGCAGCTATCGCGGCTGTCGCAATGGTAACAATAGTCGCAGGGTCGAATTATTAATAGTTAATCATATATTAAATTGTTTGTAAATTTTTCTAAAACAATGACCGATTAATAATGAAAATTGACATAAATAGGTGAAAAGTAAAAAGTAATATGTTTTTAAATTATACTAAATGATTTTAAAATGATTAATAAGTTATATGACAGATTATTTCGGTTTGCTATTGCAGTATTTAAGTTACTGAGAAGTATACCGGGAAATATTGAAATGAATGTAATAAAATACCAACTTGCCAAAGCAGCATCATCTTTACTTTTTCCTTTTTACTTTTTCCTTTAATCATTACATTTGAGAATCAATTTCATTTCAAAACTATGAGCGTACTTGTCAATAAAAATTCCAGGGTACTGGTCCAGGGTTTTACCGGCAGTGAAGGCACGTTTCATGCCACCCAGATGATCGAATACGGGACCAATGTAGTGGGGGGTGTAACCCCGGGAAAAGGGGGGCAGGTTCATCTCGAACGGCCTGTTTTTAATACAGTCAGCGGAGCTGTCCGGAAAACCGGTGCAGATGTATCCGTCATTTTTGTGCCACCTGCATTTGCTGCGGATGCCATTATGGAAGCTGCAGATGCAGGAATAAAAGTCATTGTGACCATTACGGAAGGTATACCCACGCAGGATATGGTTAAAGTTAAAGAACACCTGGATGGTCAGGATTGCAGGATGGTCGGTCCGAATTGTCCGGGTGTGATCACACCGGAAGAGTGCAAGGTGGGTATCATGCCGGGTTATATCCATAAAAAAGGCCATGTGGGAATTGTTTCCCGTTCGGGAACACTCACCTATGAAGCTGTTGACCAGGTTACGAAACTTGGCCTGGGACAGTCGACCTGCATCGGTATAGGAGGTGATCCCATCATTGGAACTACGACACTCGATGCCATCAAACTTTTTATGGATGATAATGAAACGAAAGGGATTATTATGATCGGGGAGATCGGTGGTAATATGGAAGCCGAAGCAGCACAATGGATTAAGGAATATGCAACCAAACCGGTGGTCGGATTTGTTGCAGGACAGACTGCCCCCAAAGGCCGCCGGATGGGACATGCAGGTGCAATTATAGGTGGAAAGGATGATACAGCAGCTGCTAAAATGAAGATCATGAGGGAATGTGGGATACATGTGGTAGAATCCCCGGCAGATATCGGAAAGACAATAAAGCAAGTGTTGATTTAGTAAATTCGTGAATTAATCAATTAGTAAATTCGTAAATTGGTTTGTAAAGGTTTAGGATGATAAATGCTCCAAAAAAATGTATCCCTTGGGATTATTTTATTTTTCTATGCGCTATAAATCAATAATTTAAAATCATGAAAAAATGTAAAGATCAAATCATATTTATTTCACTTTTTGTCCTGATGGTTATATCATTTTCCTTTTGTAAAAAGCCGATTCCGGCACCTTCGGAAACTCGGCGTGATAGTGTAATCAATATCCTTCATGGTGATACGATCATAGATCCTTACCGCTGGCTTGAAGACCAGGAAAGCCCTGAAACAAGGGCATGGATCGATAAACAAAATAACTATACCCGAAGTTTTCTGGACGATTTAAAAGTCAGACAAGATATTAAAGAACGTTATACGGAATTACTAAGGGTCGACCGTGTCAGTCTTCCAATTCAGGCCGGTGAGAGGTTTTTCTTTGAAAAACGTGGCGCTGATCAGGATCTTTGGATTATATGCATGCGCGAAGGACTGGATGGTGGAGATCAAGTACTTATTGATCCTCATGGTATGAGTCAGGACCATACCGTCAGTGTCAGTATTGTCAATATTTCAAAAAATGGAAAGTTATTGGTCTATGGTATCAGGAAAGGCGGAGAGGACGAGATAGCTGTTCGTATTTATGATGTTGATGAAAAAACTGAATTACCTGATTCAATGCCCCGGGGAAGATACTTCGGAATATCTTTGCTGCCGGATCTGTCAGGTTTTTATTATACAAAATTTATTGATGTCGGTGCCCGTGTTTTTTTCCATAAAATGGGTACTGATTTTGCAGATGACCAGTTAATCTTCGGAGAAGGATATGATCCGGGAAAAATAATCTATGCCGGACTCACGGAAGATTCAAAATACCTAATGGTACATGTACTATATGGTGCGTCATCTGATAAAACTGATATATATATCCGTAAAACCGGATCTGACAAACCCTTTACCACTGTTATAAGTGATATTGATGCGGCCTTTTTTGCTGAAGAATATAATGATGAATTATATGTTATTACTAACTGGCAGGCTCCGAAAAACAGAATTCTGCGTGTACCTGTAAATCAATTACCAAGCAACCCTGATTCCTGGGAGGAAGTGATCCCGGAAGGGGAGGGGATCATAGAAAATTCATCCGGCATTGCCAATGGATCAATACTACTTATCATCCTGGAAAATGTTGTGTCAAAAGCACGATTTTTTGAAACCAGTGGAAAATTGATCAGGGAACTTGACTTGCCTTCCATGGGATCAATTGGTGGTGTCAGTTACCGGCAATCAAGCAATCATTTGTTTTATTCCTTTACCTCATTCCATATTCCCACAACATCATACTATTATGATTTTGAATCAGGAGAACAGAAAATATGGTCAGAGCTTGATGTCCTGATTGATCAGGAAAATATTGAAGTTAAACAGGTATGGTACAATTCAAAAGATGGAACGAAGATACCTATGTTCCTTGTTCATGAAAAAGGGCTGCCACTGAATGGAAATAATCCTGTTTATCTTACCGGTTATGGAGGATTTAATGTCAGTGAGACTGCCGGATTCTCAGCCACAGCCGTGATGTTTGTGGAAAATGGTGGTGTTTTTGCACTTCCCAACTTAAGGGGAGGAGGTGAGTTTGGAGAAGAATGGCACAGGGCAGGTATGCTTGAAAAGAAACAGAATGTTTTTGATGATTTCTTTGCGGCAGCTGAATGGTTGATACAAAACAAATATACAAATCCGGAGAAAATTGCCATCCGCGGAGGAAGTAACGGGGGATTACTGGTTGGTGCTTCACTTACCCAGCGTCCGGAATTATTCAGGGCAGTTGTCTGTACATATCCTTTGCTCGATATGGTCAGGTATCATCAGTTCCTGGTAGCAAAATGGTGGGTTCCTGAATATGGGTCAGCTGATGATCCTGAACAATATAAATACCTCCTGAAATATTCACCCTACCACAACGTTAAAAATGAATCATATCCTGCAACATTATTTATTACAGGCGACAGCGATACACGTGTGGCACCGCTGCATGCCCGTAAAATGACAGCTCTGTTGCAATATAAAAATGAAGGTAAT
>CAZGOR010000074.1:0-12584 GCA_964527875.1 uncultured Bacteroides sp.
TCTGTTTCCTCTGTGGTTAAATGTTTTAATAGACTTTTTAGACAGCCTCATTAAACACACCCCCCCCTAACTATTAATGTTAAAAAATGAAAATATCGGT
Organism: uncultured Bacteroides sp.; assembly: GCA_964527875.1. Taxonomy (GTDB): domain Bacteria; phylum Bacteroidota; class Bacteroidia; order Bacteroidales; family SM23-62; genus LJUQ01. The sequence goes on from CAZGOR010000074.1 coordinate 101, forward strand.
TGGCTGAATATAAAAAATTTCAATTCCAGCTTAATAAGTATTCCCCAATCCTCTTATAAATCCCATTTTATCAGAATAGTAAAAGGATCAAGGAAAATCAATCAAATACAATAAAAGATTAGTTTAACCGGATGGTTGATAAGAAAACATAATCCTAAACTTTACGCAGACCGATATCATCTATTGCTTTTTGTACTCAAATACTTACAACAGAAACTGAAGGATCTGTTTTTCTGACCAGTCCCTGCAATACTTTGCCCGGACCAACTTCAATGAATTCATCTGCACCATCACGAATCATATTCCTTACCGTCTGGGTCCATCTTACAGGGGAAGTAAGCTGGGCGATGAGATTTGCTTTAATCTGAGCGGGATCAGTTGTTGGCTCGGCATTAACATTCTGGTAAACAGGACATAGGGGATTATTGAATTTCGTTGATTCGATCGCTTTTTCAAGGTCAAGTTTGGCTGATTTCATTAAAGTAGAATGAAATGCTCCACCAACACTCAGTTTTATGGCTTTTTTTGCACCTTTTGCTGATAGTTCTTCTATTGCCATATCAACACCTCTTATTGAACCGGAAATAACAATTTGTCCGGGACTATTATAATTAGCGGGAATAACAATTTCATCGATCGCACTGCATACCTCCTCCACTACCTGGTCCTCAAGCCCGATAATGGCCGCCATTGCTGATGGTTCTGCCTCACAGGCTTTCTGCATTGCCATTGCCCGCTGATAAACAAGCTGAAGCCCGTCATCAAAGGAAATAACCCCGTTGGCAACCAATGCTGAAAATTCCCCGAGTGAATGACCCGCTACCATTGCAGGTTGAAAATCACTTATTGTCCGGGACAATATAACCGAATGCAAAAAAATGGCAGGTTGTGTTACCCTTGTTTGCCGAAGATCCTCATCAGTTCCGTTGAACATGATATCTGTGATGATAAAACCTAAAACTTCATTCGCATGGTGAAACAAAGAACGGGCAACTTCATAACGTTCATAAAGGTCTTTGCCCATTCCCGGAAACTGGGCACCCTGACCGGGGAAGATATAGGCTTTCATAAAATGAAAATGTTAATATTAAGATTTTGTCTGTTTAAAAATATGGGTATTGGTATGGATTGGATTAATGGAATACTGGAATGATCGTAAATTTGTAAATTAGTAAATTCGTGAATTTGTGTGTGTGCATTGAGTTATCGCAATCTTTCTGCAGAAAGGATTGACAACCCGCAGCAATTTCACACTCCTATACACAACACTCACTCCCACTAATTTACTAATTCACAAGTTCACCAGTTTACCACTATTCCAGTATTCCATCATTCCAATATTCCATATATTTAATACAACTTGCTTCCTATAAGATGAATAAATTCTTGCCTTGTACTTATGTTATCGAGAAAGACACCCGTAAAAGCAGAGGTGGTGGTAACCGAGTTTTGTTTTTGGATCCCTCTCATTACCATACACATGTGCCTTGCCTCAATGACTACAGCCACACCAAGTGGTTGAAGCGTTTCCTGAATACAATCCCTGATCTGAACTGTAAGCCTTTCCTGAACCTGGAGTCGCCGGGCGTATGCTTCAACAACCCGGGCAATCTTACTCAGTCCTGTAATATATTTATCCGGAATATAAGCTACATGAGCCTTCCCCATAAACGGTATCATATGATGTTCACATAATGAAAAAAGTTCTATATCTTTCACGATAACCATCTCACTATATTTTTCCTCATACATGGCCGAGCGGATAATGTCATCAGGTTTGATCACATATCCCTGTGTCAGGAATTGGAGCGATTTCGCCACTCTTTCCGGCGTAAGATTCAAACCTTCACGGTCCGGATCCTCACCCAATAATAAGAGTACTTCTTTGTATAATTCTGACAACTTCCGTGTTTTTTTGTCGTCAAAATGCTCTATTCTGCTATATCCACTGATATCAGACGGTTCGATTCCTTCATTGATAATTTTCATTTGATTCTTTTTAATTATTTTCCGTAATATTCAACAAAATTGTTTTCTGTTTCTTCCAGTTTCACGCAATGCAGTTCCACACCGAGTTCCTTAATTGGTTCTTCAAGTTCTTCCCAGATAGCAATGGCAATATTTTCTGCTGAAGCCATCCGTCCTACCATAAAGTTTACTTCAAGATTGAGGTTCTTGTGGTCAACTTTTTCAATAACATATTCCCTGATAATCCTGCTCAGGATCTTAAGATCGGTAAGATATCCCAGTTCTGCGTTGATATCTCCCCTTACAGTTACATAAAGAGTATAATTATGGCCATGCCAGTTGGGATTGGAGCAACCGCCATATACTTCGCGGTTTTTTTCATCGCTCCACTCCGGCTTGAATAATCTGTGGGCTGCATTAAACCTTTCTCTTCTGGTTATGTATATCATGAGGTATACGCCGTTCAATTCAGATTTTCAAAAGTACAACTTTTAAAGGAACTATACTGAACTGTTAAATTGTTAAATTGTTATATATTTCGTTCAATTCTCTGACAAAATCTTCAATCCGGTCATCATCAAATCCTTTTTCCCGGGCTGCTTCTTCGAGTGTATCCCAGATAGGTTCTCCGCATGCGATGCATTTAATGCCATGTGTCGATAAGTACTGAACAGAAGCAGGAAGGATCTCAATCAGATCTTCAATATAAATGTCTTTTTTTATGATCATTTTAGGAATTATATTTGGTTCGATTTAAGAATAATATTGGAATACTGAGTCCATTCCTAGAAGTAATATTTTTAACACAAAGACGCCATGATTCACTAAAGATAAGTTATTGGAATTAATTTTTTTATGATTTTTAGTGACTTATTGTTTTACACTGAAAAGCAAACAATCCCTGCCTGACGGCCTCGCTTCGCCGATTATGTGCCGCCGTAACTTTAGAGAAGGAGCAAGCTTTGCGCAGCGCCATCGGCAAGCCTTTGGCGGCCAAAGAAAGGCGCGGCAGGCAGGTTTGATCGTGTATGTTTATCAAACATCCTCTTCTATCGGACTACGGATGTTTTGAACCAAAAATAAAACTGTTATTTTTGTAACAATCAAAACATTTTACAATCCATGACACGCGATGAAGCTCACGATCTTTTACTGAAATATGTAAAAAACACAAAAATGCTTTACCACCTCTATTCCTCGGAAGCAGTGATGAAGGCTCTTGCATCAAGGCTTGGCAGGGATGAAGAAAAATGGGGTCTGGCAGGGTTGTTGCATGATATAGATGTTGAGATAACAAATGCTGATCCCAAGACACATGGCCTTAAAGCTGTGGATATCCTGAGAGAGGCAGGAGTGGAGGAAGACATTATCGATGCTGTTAAAATGCACAATGAATATGCAACCGGCCTGCCAAGGACAAATGAGTTTCAGCATGCCCTTGCTGCAGGAGAAACAATTACCGGATTGATTTACGCAACAGCCCTGGTATATCCAAATAAAAAGATTGCGGAGGTTAAACCGAAAAGTGTGCTTAAAAGAATGAAACAAAGTGCTTTTGCAGCATCTGTAAAACGTGAAAATATCATGGAATGCGAAGAAATAGGACTACCGCTGGAAGAGTTTGTTGAAATATCGCTTAATGCAATGAAAAGTATTGGAGATAAAATCGGGTTATAAATTGAGATTCATCCCAATTTATAACCCGATTTTATCTCCTCACCGAATTCACAATCTGATAACCCACAAGCCTGTCATACCGGGAATTGTTCGTCCTGTAATAAGTATAAATGATATAATCATTTTCAGTTTCATAATGACTGCCTTCGAAAAAAAATGCATCGATCACCGGAGACCTGTCAGAAACAAGAACATATTCGTAATTGTAATACCCCTGCTTTAGAAGCATTGTGAGCTCATAAGCCTTCCGGTCAAAATTGTATTTCATTTTATTTGATTCTTTAACCGACCAGTTGGTAAGAGCACCAAAAACATACACATTCCCGTCAGTTAAAGGAACATTGTAAGGTAAAGTGAAATGAACATAAACATAATCTGCTTCAATGTCTTTCTTTCTACCTTCCTGTATGTCAATCATATATCTGCCATTGATATCTTCATTGTAGAAATACACCTTTCCTGATCTTGGTTTATCCGGGAATAATTCGACATGATAATAGGGATATTTGAATTCAACGTTTTTAACATATTCAGTCTGATATCTGAGGCTCTTAATATCAAAATACCGGTATTCATTCCCCCCGGGCAAAATATTTTCAGCCTGATCAGTGTATTCAAGCACGTCATCCTTGAAAAACAAGGGCTTCAGATCTGTAATCGTAAGATTCCAGCGGTTATTCTGACAAACAGTAACCTGGATCTCACTATAGGGATCATAAACAGGTAGATTCCCGTAAAGAATTGTAAAACTGACCTCATGACCGGTATCCATGAAAGGCTGAATAACCGGCCTTTTTATCTCTGCCCTGATGCTTATGACAGACTCACGAACAGCAAATCTTTTAGTCATGATCACACTATCCTCATTGAAACCTTCGAATACCTTCAAAATATAATTCCCGGATATCTTAAAGCGTACATCTTTATTGGGCAGGAGCAAACTATAATGAACATAATTGAAATATGTGTTGAATGACAAAGCATGGTCATAAAACCGGTTATCCGTGAATCCTTCAAGATATTTAACTTTGGATATGGAAGAAGGACGCCAGTTGGCATCGCAATGAATCAGTGTATAGGAATATTCTTTAACCTCATCAGCCAGGTCATCAAAACTGAGGCATACCTGGTCATTACTCCCGAGCTCTATGATGGGATATGTAAGTTCCCATCCGGCGCGGTGAAAGAGTACAGATTTAATGGATTCTTTATATATTACATCATGAATGATATCATCCCCGGCTACATAATCCTGTCCCGGAAGATCAGCTTCAAGCAAAAGCAAAGTCAGAATAAAAATTAAACAATGATTGATATGTTTTTTTATAATAATCATTTCGTCCCGGCAAATTAAACAATCAGTTGTTTATGCCATGGTTAATATTCAGGTTTTTAAATTGATGTTATTATAATTGGAACTGTATCATAAATAAATTTCAATCTTCTGAATCAATAAATTTTCATTTCTCGCAGATTAAAGCTGATCCTCCGAGAACTCGGGGGACGCTGATTTACGCAGAAAACAATAAATTGTAAATCTGCATCTGCGAGAAGCCTTTAAAAAACTTATTAATCGATCTCAATTAATTTTTACAGATGGGATCCAAACAAATCCAATCCCAATTAATGCCTGTTAAGTCCGGGTTGCACAGTAAGTAAAAATAACTATTTTTGTCAACGTAATTCAGAATCAAAAATTATTTCATGCCGAAAGTTATTAAGATCAGAAGAGGTCTTGATATTCGCCTTTTAGGTGCCGCCGAAAAAATTTACATCAGTGCAGAGAAATCCCGGACATATGCAGTCAAACCGCCCGATTTCCCCGGTCTTGTACCCAAACTGAATGTTAAGCCAGGTGACCAGGTAATGGCAGGAACAACCCTTTTTCACAATAAATATATACCGGATATCAAGTTCAGTTCTCCTGTTAGCGGAGTTGTAAAATCTGTCAACAGGGGAGAGCGCAGGAGGATCCTGGAAGTTGTAATAGAGGTAGATCATAAAATCCAGTATATTGATTTTAAAGCAACAAATCCATCAGATCTTAGCAGGGAAGAAATCATAAAGAAATTACTCGATAGCGGGTTGTGGCCTATGATCAGGCAGCGGCCTTATGCCATCATAGCTGATCCGGAAAAACAACCCCGCGACATTTTCATTTCCGGTTTTGATACTGCACCTCTTGCTCCGGATATGGATTTTGTTGTGAAAGGCAACAGAGAAGATTTTCAAACGGGTATTGATGCATTATACAAGCTCACAGAAGGAGATATCCATCTGAGCCTGAATGGTAATTATCCGGCTGATGAAGTTTTTAGCAAGGCAAAGAACATTAAGTCTCATTATTTCACTGGTCCGCATCCTGCCGGAAATCCCGGTATTCAGATTCACCATATTCGTCCCGTGAATAAAGGTGAAGTGGTCTGGTATATACAGCCACAGGAGGTGATCATGATTGGAAGACTATTCCGGAAAGGTGTTTATGATGCATTAAAAGTCATTGCACTGACCGGATCTGAAATCAAAAAACCATTATATTATAAGGTGATCTGCGGTGCTTCTATTGAACCTCTGGTAAAAGACAATATCACTCCCGGTAATCACCGTTACATCAGTGGCAATGTACTCACGGGATCAAAAATTACGAAAGCCGGCCATCTCGGGTTTTATGATAACCAGATTACAGTTATTCCGGAAGGTGACAAATTTGAATTTTTAGGATGGATTTCCCCGGGATTTAATAAGTTCAGTCATTCCAGAACTTTCATGTCGTGGCTTGCTCCCGGTAAAAAATACAGGACAGATACCAACCTTCATGGGGGTAGAAGGCCATTTGTGATGTCAGGTGAATATGAAAAAGTACTGCCAATGGATATTTATCCTGTACACCTGTTGAAAGCAATTCTTGTTGAAGACATTGACAGGATGGAAAACCTGGGCATTTACGAAATTGCAGAGGAGGATCTTGCTCTCTGCGAATATGTTTGTACCTCAAAAACGGAAGTGCAATCTCTTATCAGGAAAGGTATTGAATTAATGATACGGGAGGTTGAATAATCCCTGGCATCTGAACAGGTTTCATTACAAACAGATATGATGTCACTCGGAAAGCAAATTGATAAGATCAAACCACATTTTGAAAAAGGCGGGAAGTTATACGCTTTTAAGTCAACTTTCGAAGCGTTTGAAACATTTTTATTTGTCCCCGATAAGGTAACCAACAGCGGGTCTCACATCAGGGATCCCCTGGATATGAAAAGGACCATGATCGTGGTTGTCATTGCACTGTTGCCACCATTATTATTCGGCATGTGGAATACCGGTTACCAGAACAGCATGGCCATCGGTCTTGACAGGACGATCTGGCAGGATTTTGCATTCGGATTCCTTAAAGTATTTCCGATCATTGTCGTCTCTTACGTAACCGGGTTAGCCATTGAGTTTATATTTGCACAGATCCGGGGGCACGAAGTCAATGAAGGATATCTCGCTACAGGTATGCTGATCCCCATGATCATGCCGGTAGATGTTCCATTATGGATGGTGGCTGTAGCTACAGCCTTTGCTGTCATTATTGGCAAGGAGGTTTTTGGTGGTTCGGGAATGAATATTCTTAATCCTGCCCTTACAGCCAGGGCATTTCTGTTTTTCGCTTACCCCACGTATATGTCGGGTGATCAAGTCTGGATATCAGGTCTCATGGAAGGTAAAGGCATCATTGATGGCTTCTCAGGAGCAACGGTTCTCGGGCAGGCTGCCCTGAACCAGGATACTCTGGTAAACGGCCTCGGACATCCGATTTCACCCATGGAAACATTTATCGGAACCATCCCGGGATCAATTGGGGAAACTTCCACACTGGCAATCCTTCTGGGTGCTATCTTTTTGATATATACCGGTGTCGGAAGCTTTAAGATCATTTTCTCCTTTTTTACCGGCGGACTTGCAATGGGTTTGATCCTGAATGCTATAGGCGGGAATATGCTGATGGAAATCCCGGCATGGCAACATCTGATGCTTGGTGGTTTTGCCTTCGGAGGTGTTTATATGGCAACCGACCCCGTGAGTGCCGCCCAGACAGGCAGGGGAAAATGGATATATGGTTTTCTGGCAGGTTTCCTGGCTATCCTTATCCGTTGCCTGAATCCCGCCTTCCCTGAAGGTGTGATGCTCGCCATCCTTCTGATGAACGTTTTCGCACCTTTGATTGACCATTATGTGATCGAAGCCAATATTAAAAGACGGCTCAGAAGGATCAGAACAGGTATAAACACATAAAACAGAATCAACGATGAAGAGTTTCAGTAATATGTATATCTTCCTCTTTTCAACTGCCATGGTGACCATCGTAGCTGTACTGCTTTCCTTCGTGGCAGAACAGCTTAGACCCATCCAGGAAAAAAATGTGGAGGTTGAAAAAAAACTGGATATACTGAGATCGGTGGGAGAAGCAGACAGCCTGGATGAAGTAAAAAAGAAAGATAAAGATACTTATATTGAAGAAGAATATGATAAAAATATCACGAACAGTTTTGTCATCAGTCCCTCAGGTGAATTGAAAGAAGATTTGGATGCATTCACTGTAAATATGAAGGTTGAACTGGACAAACCGGAGGAAGAAAGAAATCTGCCAATATTTGTCTATACAGCTGAAGACAGCACAAAAAAATATATTTTCCCGCTGAGGGGTACAGGACTATGGGGACCTATCTGGGGATATATCGCATTCTATGATGATTATAATACCATCTACGGAGCCATCTTTGCTCATTCAAAAGAAACACCCGGACTGGGAGCTGAAATCGATCAATCCTGGTTTCAGGAACAATTTGAAAATAAAACAATCTTTGATGAAAACGGGGATTTTGTGTCTGTTGAAGTAGTAAAAGGTGGTGCAAAACCTGATGATCTCCATGCTGTCGATGCGATCTCCGGAGGAACGATTACATCTACAGCATTAGAGGATATGTTGAAAGAATGTCTCGGAAATTATATACAATATTTTCAAACCATAAAGGATAATCAGAATGAGTGAACACGAACCATTGTTCTCCGCGAAGAACCTTAAACTGCTCAAAGAACCGCTGAATGACAGCAATCCGATCACGGTGCAGGTACTCGGAATATGTTCCGCGCTGGCTGTTACAGTGAAACTGAAACCCTCGGTTGTCATGGCTATTTCTGTCATAGCTGTCCTGTCCGTCTCAAATGTTGTGATCTCACTTCTCAGGAAACATATTCCTCCACGAATCAGGATCATTGTACAACTTACTGTGATAGCCACTATGGTAATCCTCGTTGACGAGATCCTGCAAGCATTCTCTTATGAGGTTAGCAAACAACTGTCCGTCTTCGTGGGGTTGATTATTACCAATTGTATCATCATGGGCAGACTGGAAGCATTTGCACTCGGCAATAAACCCTGGCCCTCATTTCTGGACGGCATAGGTAATGCATCCGGATACGGGATTATCCTGATCATTGTCGCATTCTTCCGCGAACTTCTTGGCTCGGGAACAATATGGGGCTATCCTGTGATGGAAAAAATAGGCCTGTATAATATCGGATATGAGAATAACGGAATGATGATACTTCCCCCGATGGCACTGATCGTTGTCGGGATAATCATCTGGATCCAGCGTTACAAGAACAGGAAACTTATAGAAACTCAATAAACCGGATCATTCATGGAAAACCTGGTCAACATATTTGTAAAATCCATCTTTATCGATAACATGATTTTTGCCTATTTCCTGGGAATGTGTTCATATTTAGCTGTCTCCAAAACAGTTAAAACTTCAACAGGACTGGGATTGGCAGTTATCTTTGTTCTGGGTATTACAGTACCCATTGATTATCTGCTTGAAAAATATATATTAAAAGCCGGGGCTCTGAAATGGCTGGGTCCGTCATTTGCTGAAGTTGATCTCAGCTTCCTCAGTTTCATCATGTTTATTGCTGTGATTGCTTCAATGGTCCAGCTGGTTGAAATGGTCATCGAGAAATTTTCATCAGCGCTATATAACTCTCTGGGCATATTCCTGCCGCTTATAGCGGTGAACTGTGCCATACTCGGAGGCTCACTTTTTATGCAGGAAAGAGAATATAACTCACTCGCCGAGGCTACTGCCTTTGGTCTTGGATCAGGTGTGGGATGGTTCCTGGCAATCGTGGGCATTGCCGCGATCAGGGAAAAAATAAGGTATTCAAATGTTCCGCCTCCCCTTCGTGGACTCGGAATTACCTTTATCATCACTGGTCTGATGGGTATAGCGTTTATGAGTTTTATGGGGATTAAGCTGTAATAAGAAGGCTGAGGCTAAGGCTAAGGGAGAATGGTTCCCGGTTTACCACGTGAAATGCGACGAAGGAGCATATTTCACTGTGGTTCCCGGTGAGTGTGGATTTCAGGTGTGCGTGTGTAATGAGTGAGAGGGTAAATGAAAGAATGAGTGATTAATTGAAAAATAACCCGAGACTTTAGCCCTGGTATTACAACGAATAAATTAACCGTATATCAATAATGATTCTCCTTATATCACAATTATTAGTCATCCTGACCAGCATCGCGGTCTTCCTGGTTGTTATCACGTTTCTGGTGGTTATGCTTTTGTATGCCAGGGCCAAACTGACACCACAGGGAGAGGTTACGCTCAAGGTAAATGATAAAGAATTCAAGGTACAGCCAGGCTCAACCGTATTAACCACCCTGTCGAACCATTCGATCTATCTTCCATCAGCTTGTGGTGGTGGCGGAACATGCGGATTGTGCAGGTGTCAGATCCTTGAAGGAGGAGGATCTATACTGCCCACTGAAACAGGATTTTTTACAAGGAAAGAACAGCAGGACAACTGGAGACTTGGCTGTCAGGTGAAAATCAGAAATGACATGGTCATCAAGGTACCCGAAGAAGTGATGGGTATCAGGAAATGGGAGTGTGAAGTGGTTTCCAATCGTAACGTTGCAACATTTATCAAGGAATTTGTTGTAAAGCTTCCTGAAGGTGAAAAACTTGATTTCAGGTCGGGAGGATATATCCAGATTGATGTACAAAAAGTGGAAATAGATTTTGCCCGTGATATAGATGTTGAAGAAGAATACAGGGATGAATGGGATAAGTTTAATTTGTGGAGCCTTAAAATGAAAAATACCGAAGAAACTTTCAGGGCATACTCAATGGCAAATCATCCGGCTGAAGGAAATATCATCATGCTTAATGTAAGGATTGCCACCCCTCCCTGGGATAAGTCAAAAGGAGCATTTATGAAAGTCCCGCCCGGAATCTGTTCTTCATATATATTCTCCAGAAAACCGGGAGATAAGATCACCATCTCAGGCTCATATGGAGAATTCTTTATAAAAGAAACAGACCATGAAATGTTGTATATCGGTGGCGGAGCCGGTATGGCACCCATGAGATCCCATATATTTCATCTTTTCTATACACAGAAAACCAAACGTAAAGTAAGCTACTGGTATGGCGCAAGATCATTGAGGGAGATCTTCTACGAAGATGAATTCAGGGAACTCGAGAAAAAATTCCCGAACTTCAATTTCCATATTGCACTATCTGAACCTTTGCCGGAAGATAACTGGACTGGTCTGACAGGATTTATTCACCAGGTTGTATATGATCAATATCTGAGTAAAGTCGAAGAACCTGAAGATATCGAATATTATATGTGCGGTCCGCCCCTGATGACACAGGCAGTACAAAAAATGCTTTATGATCTGGGCGTACCTGAAGAAATGATTGATTTCGATGATTTTGGAGAATAGATCTGTTATATAAAATGACCAGAACCAATTTGCACATATGGACGGCATATGTAACCATTATACTACTTGCCGGATCATGTACATTCACTCCCCCCGGATACTATATCGCCCTTAACGGGTCAACACAGGGAACATCATATCATATTACTTACGAAAGTAATGATAGCATTAATTATCAACCAGAAATAGATACCCTTCTGAGACAATTCGATCTTTCACTGTCAACCTATGAGCCAGCTTCAATTATTTCCAGGATCAACCGCGGTGAACAAAATGTTGAACTAAGCGATTTATTTATCAATTGTTACACTGCATCACGACAGATCTTTGAAGAATCCGACGGAGCTTTCGACATCACAGTAGCACCTGTGGTGAATGCATGGGGGTTTGGCTTTACTGAAAAGAGTGATCCTGACAGTACAATGATCGACAGCCTGCTTCAGTTTGTTGGCATGGATAAAATAAAACTGGAAAACGGGAAGATCATCAAGGAACATCCTGGCGTGATGCTTGATGTGAATGCCATTGCACAGGGTTATGCAGTGGATGTGGTTTCAGAATACCTTGAATCAAAAGGGATTGCGAATTACCTGGTGGAGATCGGAGGCGAGGTCAGGACCATAGGTATCAATCCCCGTGGACAAATCTGGAGAGTCGGCATTGATAAGCCGATTGATGGTATGCAGATAGCAGGTATGCAAATGGAGGCTATCATACGCCATAAAAACCGGTCGCTTGCTACATCAGGCAATTATAGAAGATTTTACATGAAAGATGGCGTAAAATATTCCCATACGATCGATCCGGTGACAGGTTATCCTGTCCGGCATGACCTCCTCAGTGCCACAGTACTGGCTGATGAATGCATGATTGCAGACGGTTTTGCCACCGCTTTTATGGTACTTGGACTTGAAAAGAGTAAAGAAATCCTGAAAAACAAAAAAAACCTGGATGCTTATCTGATCTTTACGGATGAGAATGGACAGTATGATGTGTTTTATACTCCGGGCTTAAGGAAATTCCTTTTAAAAGCACCAGACTGATCATCTGTTGTGGCAA
>CAZGOR010000075.1:0-12582 GCA_964527875.1 uncultured Bacteroides sp.
TGCCCGTGCTGCAGGTCAGGCGGCGGCAACTGCACATGTTCCGGCCCATTCTATCGGTGCTGCAAATTATGCCCTGCAGGCCATACATAGAGATTTCAGCGCTTCTGATGCAGATGGTGCCGTAGTCAGAGAAAGGGACTGGCAGTACAGGCACTTACTCGAGCTGAGAAATAACGGACATACAAATAATAGGCATATATCTAAAATATTTAAAAGTCTCATTAATTATTATCATCAATAAAGCTTTTATGCTTGAAGTGAAATACTTGATGATCCAATTTATATTGTCATAAATTGCGAATTTTTTACTTTGAGGAAATTTTTAGTGGGCTTTTTCTCATACCAAAATGCGTATAATAATTGAATATCATTACCATAACTAATGTAGCACCCCATATTAGAGGCTTATAGAAATTGCTTACGGCAGGAAACATATTTAAACTCGAAGATAATAATTGTAGTGTTAGTATCGCTAATACAAGTCCAGTTATAGAACCTGACCCACCAGCTGGATTGACTCCAGCAAGAATCACTATTAAAATACACTGCAATATATATGTGGAACCGAAATCAGCCCTTGCTGAGTTATAATATCCGAGCATTACTATTCCACTAATAGAAGAAAGTATTCCAGAATACATATATGTAAGATTTAACAACTTTGTATTATTCAAACCACTAAATTTTGCAGCTATCGGGTTTGTACCCATCATATAAATACTCAGACCGTACTGGGTTTTTCTTAATAGATATCCTACTATGATTATTGCCAATATGAAAATTACTAGAGAAGTAGGAATAATACCAAAAACAGTACCAGATAATATCTTAGAATAAAGTGCGGGTAAACCAACCACTGTCTTTCCGCTTGTTATTATAATTGCGATACCAGTGAACAACTGCATACTTCCAAGTGTAGCCAGTATAGGGGTGATACCAATTCTTGAAACCAGATTTCCATTTAATAATCCACAAACAGCTCCAACAGCTATACCTATAAAAATAGTAAGAACAATCAGCCATATCATTTGTGCCTGTGGTAAACCATTTAACTCTGCAGATTGCAATATTTTTCCGATAATAATACCGGTCAGGTTTGCAATACCCACAACAGAAAGGTCTATACCCCCTGTAATCATTGTCAGCATTATAGCTATTGATAATAATCCGAATTCAGGAAACTGAAATGCCATTGACTGAAAATTACTAACACTTAAAAATTTGTCCGGGTTAACCAGGGATAGTATAACAAATATCCCGACAAGCATCATGGATAAACGTGTTATGTAATTATTGAATTTATTGAATTTAAAATTAATTTTTAAATTTTTATTAAATAACTTTTTTATTTTAACACCACATTTATACTATATTTACAATATCGTGAAAAATTTAGTTATTAAAGCTATCAAATTCTTGAAATATTGTCAATTGCTTTATGACTTTTGGTAAATACATGCAAATCAAAACCGGACTATTTTTTACCAATTTAAAAATCAAAAGGGGACCGGGCATCTTTACCAGGAATTAGGAATATCTAAATCCTTATTCCTTACTATCTGGATACCGGCAGGTTTTTTATCATACCAGAACCTGACCCGGGAAAGCACTGGTTTTTTATCAGGGCAATTCTTAAGGCTGCTCTTTTCCTTAAGGATATCCCTGATACAGAAAGTTCAGGTTTGTTTATTGAAATCTTTTGCAGGCATTTACATTTCTTTCAGCCCTTAGAGCTAATATATTCCTTATTTATTAAAATGTGATCTTATATTATTTTATCCAGAAGAAATCTCTGCTCTGTAGAAATCGGAATATGGAATGGCAGTCAAAATTTGGTTCTTAAATAACAGGTATAAATTTGTACTTGACAATTAGTTCTTAAGTTATTTATAATAGTAAGAACGTTTCGATTTTTAGTAAGAACGTTTTGATTATTGACATGTTTAATTTTACAAAAAGGTAAGTCCGTATTATTTAATCAAAAAAATATTATTTGATTTTGAAATATAAGCAAAGGTTTTAAAAATTAATTAAGGAGGTTCATCATGTGTCTTTAGTTCTCTAAAAACTATTTATTACAAAAATTGGTTAGTAGATTAAGAAAAAATAGGGTAGTATTTAAAATTAAAAAATTACTTTGAAGAGTAAAATGCGAAGAGAGGAATAAGATGAAAAAAAGTTTAATTTTTTCTGTATTAGTGGTTTTTATTGTTTCAATGATTTTTGCTGGAGTTGGTTGCAAGACTGAAACAACAGAAACAGCTGAAGCAGAAGAAGCTGTAACAGAAACAGCTGAAGAAGAGAAAACTGAAGAAGAGACAGCTGAAACTGCTAAGACCTATAATATTGCAGTAGTTCCAAAAGATGCCAGTAACCCCTGGTTTGTACACATGGAAGAGGGTGTAATAAGATTTGCTGAAGAGACAGGCCATAATGCCTATATGAAGGGCCCATCAGAACATGATCCTGTTCAGGAAGTTCAGGTTGTTGAAGATTTAATATCACAGGATATAGATGCTCTTCTGGTAGTTCCTATTGACCCTTCATCAATGGAAGTTGTGCTAAAAAAAGCTCTTGATAAGGGTATTGTTGTTCTGACACATGAGGCTTCTAATCAGGAAAACACAATGTATGACATTGAGGCATTTGATAATGAAGCATATGGCGAATTCATTATGGACAACCTTGCTGAAGCAATGGATTATGAAGGCGTATATACTACAATGGTTGCTTTCCTTACAAGTACAACCCATCGTGAATGGGCAGATGCCGGTGTTGCTCGTCAGTTAGAAAAATACCCGGATATGCAACTTCTTGAAGAATGTCCCCGTGTAGAAACTGGTTCTACAGCAGAAGGAGCTTATGAAGCAGCCAAGGAATTGTTAAAGAAATATCCCCAGCTTAAGGGTATAACTGGTGCCAGTTCATATGATGCACCGGGTGCTGCAAGAGCTATAGATGAGCTGGGACTGAAGGGTAAAGTATTTACTGTAGGAACCGGTATGCCTCAAGAAAATGCAGAAATTCTTAAAAATGGTTCTGTTAGTTCTCTTGCGCTCTGGGATGCTGCTGAAACTGCCTATGCAATGTGCAACCTGGCAGTAAAGATTCTTGAAGGTGAAGAGATCGAGGATGGTGTTGATCTTGGCACAGAAGGTTATCATTCAATGAGGCTGGTTGATAATGTGCTTTATGGTGAAGCTTTCATACTAATCACAAAGGATAACGTAGATTCTTTCGGTTTTTAATTAATAGGTATACGTAGTTTGTAGAGTTAATGAGCTAAAACATACATACATAAATGGTATAACATTTATGTATGTATGTTTATTATGAGTATAAGGATGTATATGATTAATTAAACAAATATGCTTCAGTGATTAATACAAATAATAATATATGTTAGGGGGTAAAATGGAAGTTCGCGAACTTAAACTTGAATCATTAAAACATGTATCCATGAAGGAATTTAGTGAATATGGGCGTATTGTTGGAAGAGATGAGGACCAGGAGGAATTTTTATTTGATTTACGTCCTGTTAAACCAATGGGGTTTTCAGATGTAGATGTAGCGGTTAAAGCATACTGGGATATTGCCCCGATGAAAGATTTAAAGTATAGATTTGGGTTGGGCATATTATGGATGAAGCCAAAACCAGAGGGTACTATAATTGACTGGACCGAATGTCACCCGGAAACCTACGAAATATTTGTTCCTCTGGGGGGAAAAGAAATAATATTTGTTCTAGCACCCCCTGGAGATGAGCCGAGTGTTGAGAAGACACGTGCTTTTTTAATTGGGTCTGATGAAGGAGTTATACTGGATAAAGGAACATGGCATTATCCTCCATTTGCTCCATACGGTGTTACACCGGTTCTTATGCCAAGATATGGAGATTTAAAGGAAGTAGAAGGCCCTGTTACAGAGGCTTTTGGCAAAAAATATGACACATCTTCAAAAACGTATATTAAGGGTGCCTTACATGCACTTGATACAAGATATTATGGCGAAGGCTTTGAAGGTGAATATAAAGTTAAGGTTATTTAAATATTGTGTATTTATATCCTGTATTATATATTGATGTAATACAGGATATAAAGTGGATCTGAATTTGAAATATTAATTTGTTCCGGTTGAGAATAAGATACTCAATGGCATAGTAATTATCTATTTGCTTATAATATATTAAAATAAGCCCTGGAAAAAAGTTAGATTGTTTTTAATAATATAGAAATTTATTAATAAAGAATAATATGTCTGATTATATTATAGAAGCTATAAACGTGAAAAAAGCTTTTGGTGGAGTAAAAGCTTTAAAAGGGGTAAATCTTAAAGTCAAAAAGGGTGAAATACATAGCCTGGCTGGTGAAAATGGCAGTGGAAAGTCTGTGCTTATTAAAATTATTTCTGGCATTTACACCAGGGATAGTGGGATTATTAAGTATAATGGTGTTGAAAAATTAAGGGTTTCACCAATTGACGCAATAATGAATAATATACAGGTAATATATCAGGATCTCTCTATATTTCCAAATCTTTCAGTTATTGAAAATATAGCTTTTAATAATGAGATTGCCAGTAAGCGTAATTTAGTTAGCTGGAAAAGGTTTAAAAAAGTTGCAGAAGAAACCGTTGAAAGAATTAATTTTGAAGTTGATTTAAATGAAATAGTCGGTAAATTATCTATCGCAGATAAACAATTAGTCGCGATCTGCCGTGCACTTGCAACAGATGCGAAGCTAATAATTATGGATGAACCGACAACAGCATTAACCAATAAAGAAGTAGAAGCATTGTTTAAAGTAATCAAAGCTCTTCAGAGCAATGGTATTGCTACCTTATTTGTCAGTCACAAACTGGATGAGGTTTTTGAAATTTCGGAACGTTTTACAATATTAAGGAATGGAGAAAATGTAACTACCGGTAACACCTCGGATTTAAATTATGAAAAATTTATTTATTTTATGACAGGTATGCAGTTTGAAAATAAACAACCAGTTGATAAGAAATTGTACATTGATGAAAAACCTGTTTTGGAAGTAAAAAATATTTCGTTAAAAAATAGTTATAAAGATGTATCTTTTATCTTAAGAAAAGGTGAGATTCTTGGTATTACCGGATTGCTGGGATGCGGAAAAAGTCAACTTGCAGAGTCTCTTTTTGGTTTGAATAAATCTTATAAGGGGAAAATATATATAGATGGTAAAGAAGAAAGATTAAACAATATATCAGATGCTATAAGATGCAATATTGGCTATGTACCTGAAGACAGGCTGACTAAAGGTTTATTTTTACCCCAGTCGATAGGGCGAAACATTATTATTACAGTTTTGAAAAGAATAGTGAATAAATTAGGAGTAATTAAAGAAAAATTGATGGAGCTTGAGATAAATAAGTGGATAAAAAAACTCGAAATTGCTACTCCCAGCATAGATAATGCTGCTACTACACTTTCAGGTGGTAACCAACAACGTATAGTTCTGTCAAAATGGTTGGCCACAAGTTTGAAATTACTCATACTGAATGGACCAACCGTTGGTGTGGATATTAAATCAAAATATGAAATATATAAAATTTTAAGTGGTCTGGCAGACGGAGGACTGGGGATACTGGTTATCTCTGACGATTTACCGGAAATAAAATCTATTTGTAATAGAGTTTTAATAATGATTGATGGGAAAGTAAAGGAAGAAGTTGACCCGGAAAAGTTCGCAGAAGATGAGTTGGCTGAAAAAATGAAAGCTACGAATAAAATTGATAATCTTGTTGAGAGTTGATAGTTATATTGAAAAAAATATTTTTAAAAACCGAGTTCTATGTATTTTTGATTGTGGTTGCTTTATGTATGCTGGTGCAATTAAGGAGTGGACAGTTTTTTACTGGAAATAATATTGTAGATATCATAAGATCCATGATTGTGCCTGCTATGTTCTCCATAGGGGTTTTTTTAGTAATACTATCTGGTGAGATTGATGTTTCATTTACTGCATTAGCTGCTTTGACCGGGTATATAACAACCAGAATATTCATTATATTAAATTATGAGGGGCCGGTAATTGTACCATTCATAGTAGCTGCGATATTCGGTTTTGTTTTTGGGTCTTTAAACGGTTTTCTTATTTCAAAGTACAGGATTTCTGCTCTAATTGTTACTCTGGGCACAGCAAGCTTATTCAGAGGGATAATGATGGGAGCATTAAGAGCTATAGAATATCCTATTATCCCGGAGCCCCTTGATGCTCTAGGGGAGGCCAGTCTCTTTATTGCAAAGAATCCAAAATCCGGATTAACTTCAAAGATGCCTGTAACTGTGTTTATTCTAATTGGAATGTTTATCATTGTGTTCTTTATTATGAAATATACAATGTGGGGACGTGGTATATACGCCATCGGCGGAAATGAGAATTCTGCCATAACTGCAGGATTTAGAGTAAAAAGAATAAAGTTTTTCATCTACAGTTTCGTAGGAGTAATTTCTGGTATTGCAGGTCTTACACGTGTGGTTATGATGGAAAGACTCCATCCCACAAATTTGTTGGGTATGGAATTAACAATTATAGCGGCTGTCGTATTGGGAGGTACCAGGATTACCGGTGGTGTCGGTACACTTACAGGTACATTTCTTGGTATTTCTCTTTTTTATATACTTGAAAATAGTCTCATACTAATAGGAATTCCCAGTTTCTGGCAGCAATTTTTTGTGGGATTTTTAATAATAGTAGGTACAGGCATTTCCTCAATGAGGACAACTAGAGAGACACTTTAATATATAGCTGTAGATTTTGAATTTAAAGATAGCAGATGGGTGTATCCACAGTTAAAATATTAATGTTATAAAACTGTATTTTTTACATTGGGAAAAAATAAGCTGCCTGAATGACTGAAATAAAGTTTTATTGACAGGGGTATAATTCTATTTTAAAGATATGTCTTTATAATTATAATTTCGTAACGGAATTACGTTGAATTAGATTCACATCAAGAGTCACTTTGCGGTTTTCATTGAAGTCTTTTCCTCTTAGGAGATCGAGTAAACGTTGTGCTGCCAGTTCTCCCATTTTTATGGTTGGGCCTTCAACTACAGTGATACCCGGTTTAACCAATCGTGCTAGAAGGTGGTCGTCGAAACCAACAAGAGAAATGTCTTCACCTATTTTTAAGCCGAGATCATTCAGAGCAAGTATACATCCTTCAGAAATCAGATTATTACCCGCTATTATTGCAGTGGGAGGATCACTTAGAGAGAGCAATTCTTTCGTCTGCGAGTAACCTGTAGATTGATACAATGCACCACGACGTATGTACTCTTCACGAATTTTTATTGAATTATCCTTTAAGGCCTGCTTGTATCCGTTAAGACGACCCTGACCAACGCATAGACGCGTGGACCCAGCAATAATAGCAATTTTTTTGTGGTTTGCAGCAATCAGTATTGAGCATAGCTTGTATATGCCGCCGAAGTTATCAACAACCACGGCGTCAAATTCACTCCGGGCAATATCGCGGTCAGTAATAACACAGGGTTTGTTCCACTTTTTATATTCAAAATGGTCAAAAAAATTATCACTGCAAGGAATAATTATTAACCCATCAATAAAGGCATTTAATTTTAAACGTAATAACTCGTAATCAACATCACCATTTTCCCCGGTTGAATAAACCATTGCAGAGAAACCGTTCTGCTTTAAATGATATTCAATTCCCTGAATTACACTTGAAAAAAAATGATTTATAAAGTCAGGAACAAGTACAAGAATTATGTTTGTATGTCCTGTGATCATTGCGGTAGCTACAGGATTTTTGAAATAATTTAGCTCTCTTATTGCCTTTTTGATCTTTCTTTTCGTTTTTGGATTAACCCGGTCTAAACCATTTAACACTCTTGAGACAGTTGATATTGATACATTTGCCCGATTAGCTACATCCTTTATTGTAAAATTTTTATTCTTTAACATTTTATCCCCTCATAAAAACCCTGGCTAAAAATTATATCATGCAATAATACACAGCTCAAGGTACATAGAATAGAAATTTGGGCTCAGATAAATAGTTGAATCGTCCCGTAACTTTATTTATGCTGTCCAATGTAAAATGTAAATTTATTGAGGATATCTTTTTTCCTTTTTTTATCTGTATCATACATTTCTGCGTAAGACTATTTGTGACATTAATTCGTACTTTTTTTTAAACAAAAATAAGGATATACAGAGTAAATGAGCATTTATCTTAGGTTCTGATCTGAAGTTAAATATATTGACAATTAAATAGTAGTGCTATAGAATTAAGCACTAAGATGTCATAACGTTTTGACAATTTATGACCTTATTTAGTTGAATAATTTGAAGTATATTTATATTAATTTAAAGACATTATTTTATAATTAAGTAAAATGTATTTCATTATAAGGGAATGAAAGTAGAATTCTTGCTGAGGACGATGATAGTACTATCAGGAAAACCAAAATTGAAGGAAAATTTACTTAGTTACTAAACCCAACATTCCAGCCATTATAGATTTTTAGAAATACTTGACTATAATAAGTTAAAGAAATTGTAAAATAAGTAATAAAAAAAATATTAAATAGAGGATAAAAAATTGAAGATTGGAATACGTCCAATAATAGATGGACGTGAAGGTAAACAGGGTGTAAGAGAAGGCTTAGAAGAGCAGACGATGAACATGGCAAAGTCTGTGGCATCCTTTATATCTTCCAGCTTGAATGATAGATATGGCCACACGGTTGAGTGTGTAATATCGGACAGTACTATCGGTGGTGTCTATGAAGCCTCAAAGTGTGCTGAAAAGTTTCAGAGGGAAGGTGTTTGTGCAACACTCTCAGTTACACGATGCTGGTGTTATGGTTCTGAGACGATGGATATGGATCCACTAATACCAAAGGCGATATGGGGCTTTAACGGCACAGAAAAACCCGGTGCAGTATATCTTGCTGCTGTACTTGCAGCACATACACAAAAAGGATTGCCTGCATTTTCAATTTACGGTCGTGATGTACAGGATGCAGATGATAATACTATTCCTGACGATGTTCGGGAAAAGATACTGCGATTTGCCAGAGCAGCTGTTGCGGTCGGGGAAATGAAAGGAAAAAGCTATTTATCAAGCGGCGGTGTATCAATGGGTATCGCAGGCTCAATTATTGAAACAGGATTTTTTGAAAACTATCTCGGCATGCGATGTGAATATGTTGATATGACCGAATACATACGGCGTATCGAAGAAGGAATATACGATAAAGATGAATTTGAAAAGGCAATTGCCTGGACCAGGGAAAAGTGCAGGGAAGGCGATGACCGGAATGAACAGCCAAGCGACAGAGTACGTAAAGACTGGGAGTGGGATTTCACAGTCAAGAGTGCGCTGATTGCAAAAGACCTTATGCAGGGAAACCCCAGGCTAGAAGAACTTGGCTATGGTGAAGAAAGCATGGGTCATAATGCGATTTTGGGAGGGTTCCAGGGTCAGAGGCAGTGGACGGATCATTTTCCTAACACAGATTTTATGGAAACAATACTTAACAGTTCATTTGACTGGAATGGCAGAAGGGCGCCGTATGTCTTTGCAACTGAGAATGATGCTCTCAATGGTATATCTATGCTATTTGGCAACCTTCTTACTAACACTGCACAGATATTCAGTGATGTTAGAACCTTATGGAGCCCGGAATCACTAAAAAGGGTGATGGGTAAGGATTTACCCGTGGATACAAAAAATGGCATTATTCACCTGAAAAACTCGGGTGCGACGTGCCTTGATGGGGCGGGGCAGCAGGAGAAAGACGGGAAGCCAGCAATTAAACCGTTCTGGGAGATTACTGACGAAGAGATAGAAAAATGCCTGCGAGCGACGGAATGGTGCCCGGCTTCTAAAAGCTATTTTCGCGGCGGCGGTTTCTCCAGCAAATTAAAAACACGTGGCGGAATGCCAGTAACGATGTGTCGCATGAATCTGGTTAAAGGACAGGGCCCGGTGTTCCAGATCGCAGAAGGTTGGACAGTTGATTTGCCCGGTGATCAGATAATTGATGAGCGCACTGACCCGACATGGCCAACGACATGGTTTACTCCTAGATTGACAGGTAAAGGTGCGTTCACGGATGTATACAGTGTGATGGCAAATTGGGGTGCAAACCACGGAGCAATCAGCTATGGACATATCGGCACTGATTTAATCACACTTTGTGCAATGTTAAGAATTCCAGTGAATATGCATAATGTTGAGGATAAAGATATTTTCAGACCTTCAGCATGGAACGTATTTGGTACGGACAACAAGGAAAGCGCGGATTATATGGCATGCAGAAACTTTGGTCCTCTATATGGTAAATAGTAACAGAGTAGAGTGCATCAATATATCAAAAAAAGAGCCGCCTTTCACATTATTGGCATGATGATAATTTTGACAAAAAGAGAAACAGTGGTAAATCTTTATTTAAAATGGCTTTCTGTTTGTATGTAAGAGGATGACCATCTAATTGCTTGATTCAGAATATTTTAATTTGGTGTTATGTTTATATATCCTTAATGCATGTGTACCAGATCCATTTACGTATATTGTGTTGAGATTATTAAAATCTAAAATATTAAATAGATATAAAATATAAATCAAAATAAGTAACATAGTACTTTTAAAAATCTAAAGTTGTAACAAAAAGTGAAACAGCAATTTGCATAAATATTATAATAAGAAAGGTGACATCTGATATGGGCAAATATTCAGTGGGGATTGATTATGGCACAACTTCGGCCCGAGCGCTGTTGGTCGATTTGAATACCGGGGAAGAGATTGCAGTAGCGGTAAAAGAATATCCGCATGGCGTGATGGATACCTGTCTACCAGATGGCAGGACAAAACTTGGTGCGGATTGGGCATTACAGCATCCGCAGGATTATTTAGATGTGCTCAAAGAGACTATCCCAGAGATTATTAAAAAAGCCGGAATAAAGCCGAAAGAGATCATTGGTGTGGGTATTGATTTCACTGCCTGTACTATGATGCTTGTTGATGAGACATATACCCCTCTATGTATTAGAGAGGAATTTGAAAATAATCCACATGCGTATGTCAAGCTGTGGAAGCATCATTCGGCACAGGAGAAAGCTGATATCATTACTGCGAAGGCGGAGGAGATGGGTTATACAAAGATGCTCAGACGTTTTGGCGGAAGGGTATCTTCCGAATACCTATTACCTAAGATATGGCAGGTGCTTGATGAAGCTCCCGATATATACGAACAAACATACAAATTCATTGAAGCTGCTGACTGGATCATATATCAGCTGACCGGGCAGGAAAGAAGAAGTGTCTGTTGCGCAGGATATAAAGGAATGTGGTCCAAAGAAGACGGATATCCCGCAAAAGCACTGCTAAAAGAACTCGACCCAAGGCTCGAAAACCTGGTAGAGGAAAAGCTTAGTAAATATGTGTACCCGCTGGGATATAAAGCAGGAGGGGTTAATGACCGGGCAGCCAGGCTAACCGGTCTGGAAAAGGGTACTGCAGTTGCTGTGTCAACGATCGACGCGCATGCAGCGGTTCCAGCTGCGGGTATAGTCAGGCCAGGCAAGATGCTAATGGTCATAGGTACGTCGACTTGTCACATGCTGCTGGGTGAGGAAGAGCGTATTGTACCCGGAATGTGCGGTGTAGTTGCGGATGGCATAATACCGGGATATTATGGCTTTGAAGCCGGTCAGGCCTGCGTAGGAGACCACTTTGATTGGGCTATAAAAAAATGCATACCCTCTGAATATAACAAGGAAGCACAGACAAAAGGTATCAATCTGCACCAGTTGCTAACAGAAAAGGCACAAACGCAAAGGGTAGGAGAGCACGGGCTATTGGCTCTGGATTGGTGGAACGGTAATCGGTCTATACTGATGGACGCGAGCCTTTCGGGGATGCTGATCGGATTTTCTCTAACAACCAAACCTGAGGATATTTACAGGGCCCTGATTGAAGCGACTGCCTTTGGCACGAGGATAATCATTGAGGCGTTTGAAAATAGCGGTATACACATTAGTGAGATCATCGCGTGCGGCGGTATAGTTGAAAAGAACCCATTTTTAATGCAGATATATACGGATATCACCGGGAGAGAAATTAAGATACTGGATTCTTTACAGGCCCCGGCGCTTGGTTCTGCAATGTTTGGAGCGGTTGCTGCAGGCAAACACGAAGGCGGTTTTGACAGTATCGTAGAAGCCGCGGGCCGTATGGCGAAGGTCAAAGATACTGCATATAAACCAGATAGTAGAAATACTAAAGTATATGATATGATTTATTACGAATACAAAAAACTATATAATTATTTCGGAAAAGAAAACATTGTTATGAAAGTCCTAAAAGATATGAAGTAAAACAAAATGGCATATATTTAAAATACAATTATACATTTAATGTTGATATCTGGTCTTTTAAACCAATGAATTCTTGTGATGGATAGATGTGTAAATAATACATATATATCATTACCTTTATATCTATATTAGTTTTGTGTATTATTACATTCCTGCTCCTGGTATCAATACCGGTTGCACTGCAAAGAGGAGTGTAATTTAAAAC
>CAZGOR010000076.1:0-12568 GCA_964527875.1 uncultured Bacteroides sp.
TCTTTCATTAATATCCTCGGATTTTCCGTTGGTCTTGCCGGTTTTTTACTGATCCTGTTATTTATCCGTCATGAACTCAGTTATGATAAATTTTGGATGGATCATGAAAGGATCTACCGGGTCACCCGTTCGTGGTACAACGAAGATGGAGAAGAGAGCCTTCATCTGGCCAGGGTTGCAGCTCCCGTAGGCCCCCTTCTGGCTGCCGATTATCCTGATCTCCTTGAGGAGGTAGTCAGAACACTGGGATGGGCACCTGTGTTCAGGATCGACGATGATCTGTTCAGAAGCGATTATGTATTTTTTGCAGAAGAAAATTTCTTTAAAATATTCAATACTGCATTCATTGAAGGAGATCCTTTAACCGCCATAAAAGAACCACAAACGATGGTAATATCGGAAACGACTGCCAAAAAGTTTTTTGGCAATGAGGATCCTGTCGGCAAAACCGTCGATATGCAAGTTGCGGGAGAAATCACTGTTACGGGAGTGTTCAGAGATCTTCCAGCAAACACCCATTTCAAATATGACATAGTCATCTCATTTGCTACCCTGGAAAATTACTATGGCAGGGAGAACATGATGCATGACTGGGGCGGCAACAATTATCTTACCTACCTTAAGTTTTCTCACGGCACATCTGCTGATCAGCTGAAAGTCCAGCTGGACGATTTTATTGACCGTCATCTTACACCGATTTATGTTGAACATCTGGGGAAAGATCTTGATTTTAAACCAAGTCAATCTACAAAACTTCATCTTCAGCAAATAACCGATATCCATTTAAAAAGCCATCTCAGCACCGAAATTGAATCCAACGGTGATATCAGTAACGTTTATATTTTTTCAACCGTTGCATTGTTCATCCTGCTGATAGCATGCATGAATTTTATCAATCTGTCAACTGCCCGGTCTGCCAACAGGGCTAAAGAGGTCGCGGTCAGAAAAGTCCTGGGAGCCGGGAAAAATAAACTGATTCTCCAGTTTTTGTTTGAATCCTCCATACTGGCATTTATTGCACTGGTTATCGCTGTCGTAACAGTAGATTTATTATTACCCTCTTTCAGTAATTTCATTTCCAGGGAATTGAGTTTCACAGAAGGAAGCCGTGTTTCAATATCAGCTCTGATTATACTGATTGGACTTCTCGTAGCCCTTTTATCGGGTTCGTACCCGGCTTTTTATCTGTCGCGGTTCATGCCGGTCAAAGTTCTGAAAGCTGATTTCATTCAGGGGAAAACATCGTTCCCGCTGAGGGCTGTCCTCGTTGTATTGCAGTTTGCCATATCCATTGCCCTGATCATTAGTATCGGAATCATCGGAAAACAACTTGATTACATGCAAAACAAAGACCTGGGCTTTGATCGTGAAAATATCCTTATCATTTATGCCAACGAGGATATATTAAACGATTTTGAGACTTTCAGGGAGAGAATGCTAAACAATCCTGATATTACCGGTGTGACATCAGGAAGGCTCATACCTTCAGATAACCTCATAAATTCGATGAATGGCCGTACGCTAGATGGTGAACACCCGGGACCGATACCATTTATGCTGAAGATGGTAAGCATGGATTATGATTACTTTGAAGTTCTGAATATCAAAATTCTTGCAGGCAGAAATTTTTCCAGAGAATTTTCAACGGATGATTCCCTGGCCTTTATCCTGAATGAAGAAGCAGTAGAACAACTTGGCTGGGGTAAACCCGAAAATGCCATTAACCGTCCTCTTGAATATGGCGATATAAAGGGAACCGTTATCGGTGTGGTGGACGATATACATTTCGAATCTTTACATAACAGGATAGCCCCGGTACTTTATTTTGTCAGACCATCCGAAAACTACCAGGTATGTCTGAAAATAAGACCCGGAAACATTGAAAAGACAATTCAATATGTTCATGATATATGGAAAGAATATGCTCCCGGTGAGATTTTTGAATATGATTTTCTTGATGAAAGATACGAAGAACACTACAGGACAGAGTTTCAGCTTGGTAAAGTAATGTCGGTATTTTCTGTTTTTGCAGTATTAATAGCTTGTCTTGGATTATTCGGATTATCTTCCTTTATTGCGGAACGGAAAAACCGGGAGGTGGGTATCAGAAAAACCATGGGAGCCTCGGCATGGAGGATCACCACGCACCTGGGTACCAAATTTACATGTTGGGTATTGATTGCCAACATTATAGCATGGCCGGCGGCATATTTTATCATGAAAAGGTGGCTGGAGAATTTCGCCTATCATACTTCGATTCCCTGGATCGTGTTTTTCCTCTCACTTGTTATTACTTTTACCATAGCTCTCTTTACAGTAAGTTTCCAAACGGTCAGAAGTGCACTCAGAAATCCGGTGGAGGCGATCAAGTATGAATAGTACCTCAATGAATAAATAATTTGGGAAGGCTATAAAAACACCAAGTAAAGCAATAATTGCTCCCAAAACTTGCGGTATAGTACTAAATGTGTAGTATACTATTTGTTCCATATTAAGGGATTTTTAATCTTTATTTTCAAAAAACGAATAAATTGATTCATTGTCGCTTATTAAAAATTATTGTCCCAAAAAATTGATTTCGACCACACCCTTCAACAGACCATCGGAAACAGCTTCCACTCTTACCTGCCCGGGGGTATCACCCGATTGAAGGATCATCTGGCATTTTCCATTAAACAAATGCCTCTGCCAGTTACCATCTGAACATTTATCCGGTTCATGACTGCTGGGATCTCCATTGCCAACACCAATGATCCTGGCGTCTCCCGTAATTGAAAATTGTATCAGGTTATTTGCATCCGGCACCTCCCTGCCCTGTTTGTCCACTACTGTCACATTCACAACAGTAGCATCTTTGCCATCAGCAATCAGGCTTTTCCAGTCGGAAGTCAACACAACCTGGTACGGATCACCGGTTGTTTCAACTTCAGCTTTTAACTTTCTTCCATCTTTAATGGCAACTGCTTCAAGCCTACCGGGTAAATAAACAACATCCCACTGCAGGTGACTGTTACGCGGCATATCTTTCTTTCCCAAACTCTTACCGTTTAAAAACAATTCGACACTTTCGGCGTTGGTATTTACCCATACATCAATCGTATCCCCTTCTCTACCTTTCCAGTTCCAGTGAGGAGATATATGCAGAACATCTTTGTTGGTCCACCACGATTGGTAATAGTAATAAATGTTTTTTGGGAAGCCGCACATATCCATAATTCCGAAATGCGAATTGATATTAGGCCACCTGTAAGGTGTTGGTTCTCCGCGATAATCCAGACCTGTCCACACAAATCCACCCATGAACCAGTCACGTTCAGCAGCGATCGTCCACCATTCCTCAGCCAGGGAGGACCACCATGGATGGGTGAGATCCTGGTCCGGGACATAACCTTTTACCGTATCTCTTTCATAAACTCCCCTGGTTGTAACTGTACTACCCATTTCTGTGCCGACGGTTGGCTGATCAGGGTGATCCCTGTGGTAATCGTCGATAGCCTGTTCGCGGTAGTTGAAACCTCTTACGGGTATGACCTCATTAATCCCATTGTATACATTAGGCAGATCTGCCGCATAAGTACAGGTACGAGTCGGGTCGAGCTGATTCAGCCTGGCCATCATACTTTGCGCAATATGTTTCCCCACATCCGTTCTCTGGATATATCCTTCTTCATTCCCTATACACCACATGAAAATGGACGGATGATTCCGGTCACGAAGGATCAATCTTTCAAACTGGCTCATATATTCGGGACTGCTGTTCAGCAATCGTGTTTCATCGATCACAAGCATTCCCAGGCTGTCACAGGCATCCAGTAATTCAGGGGTCGGTGGATTATGGCTGGTACGATAAGCATTCACTCCCATTCCTTTCAGCAACCTGATGCGATAATACTGAAGGTAATCCGGCAGGGCACTGCCTACTCCTGCATGATCCTGGTGGCAATTGACTCCACATACTTTAATATGCTTGTCATTCAAAAACAGCCCGGATTCACTGTCGATTCCGATCGTTCTGATCCCAAAACGGGTTTTAACAATATCCATTATTTGGTCACCGGATTTCACTACAGATACTGCCCGGTAAAGGTATGGATCACCGAGAGACCACAGCCTGGGTTTCTGTATCGTGATTGATCGCTTAATTGTCTGTTTTTCATTAGTATCCAGACTCAATAGTCCTTCACCGGTCTCAGCAATCAGGTTGCCATCCCGATCTGTAATATATGAATATACCGAACAGCCAGACGGATACAGATTTTGGTTCTCAACTGTCGTTTCAATATTAACAACAGCTTGATTTTCAATGACATCCATATGAATAAATAATCCATTCAGCGGGATGTGTATATTGTTATACTGAATGAGCCAGACATGCCGGTATATGCCGGCTCCCTCATAAAACCAGCCTTCATATTGGGTGGCATCAACCCGCACGGCCAAGACATTTTCCCGGTCAAAATTCAAATAATCGGTAATATCATACGCAACACCGATATAACCGCTTTTATTATTGCCGAGATAGAAACCATTGATCCAAATCTCGCTATCCCTGAAAATGCCGTCAAACTGAATCACAAAACGCTGATCCTGACTCGTCCTGTCAACAAAAAAATGTTTCCTGTACCAACCGATACTGGTTTCCGGAAACAAACCTCCTACCGGTTTGTATCCATGGGCCATGACATTAAAATTGTCGGCATAAACAAAAGGGAGCTCAACAGCCCAATCATGAGGCAGATCCACGTCGCGCCAGGTACTGTCATTAAAACGGGGATGGATAGCAGTATTATGTCCTTCTCCTGTCTTTGCAAAAATTCTCGTGATGGAATAATTAAAATCTTTGGCCGGATTCTCAGCGTGACCGAAATGAAACTTCCAGCTCTTATCAAGACAGGATTTTACGCGGGGAGATTGTTGTGCATAAACCGGTTCATCATAATTTAAATGAACGATCATGCAAATCAGAGAAAAGCTTAATAAAAATCTCATATTTAAAAAGTATTTGTTTCATAAAAATAGAAATATGTTCGATGTGAAAAAATGATTCAATCGAGAAATATTTAAAATGCTTTCTCATTTAAAGTGACTGGATCGCTATAGAAAAACGACACAACCGGATATAGCTTCGCCTAATGATCCAGTCATTTAAAATGACTGGATCGCTATCTCACACCCCCCAAACATTAATGTCAAAAAAATGAAAATATCGGTAGGCTGAATAGAAAATATTTCATCGAACATCTCTATGTTTTTTGAATTACCACAAGAAAATATTACTTTTCCTGTTAATAATTCTCGTTTAATAATCGGCCCATGAAAAAATTCGTTCGAAGGTTATTGTATTATTTTATCCTGGCTATGATCATCGTCGCTGTCATTTATGCCTGGCCACGCCTGCCCATCATCACCGCATTTGCTGCTAAAGGGATGTGTTCATGTGTATTTATCGCCGACCGGGATCCTGAATCTGTCGCAAACCAGGACCTGGCATTTTTTCCCATCTCCCTGGCTAAAACAAAAGTCAATTATGATGACAAATCAGTTACTGCCTCACTTTTAGGAATTGTAAAAAGAAAAGCTATTTACAGGGATGGATTGGGTTGTGCTGTGGTTGTAGACATCCCTGAAGAAGATATCAGAAATCAGTCGTTGCCGGCAATCCCTGAATTGGCCTATGAACCTGAAACATCCCCATGGCCTCTGGGAGACTTGCTGCCGGACACCCTGATACCCGGACTGGATTACAACAAACTTGAACAGGTTGTTGCGGGTGCTTTCGATGAACCGGGGAATGAACCTTTTAAGAAATCACAGGCGGTAGTCGTTATATATGATAACATCATTGTTGCAGAAAAATACGCAGAAGGATTTGATATGTTCACCGAATGCCTTGGCTGGTCGATGGCCAAGAGTGTTACCAGCGCACTGGTGGGCATCCTGGTTAAGGAAGGTAAGCTTGGTATCTATGAGACAACGGGGATCGATGAGTGGCAAAATGATGAGCGGAGTACCATCATACTGAATAATCTCCTTCATATGAATTCGGGCTTGCAATGGATTGAAAATTATTTTGACCTGTCCGATGTTACCAGGATGTTATACATGCGGGGAGATATGTATGAATATGCCGTTGGCAGTCCGCTAATCTATGAACCTGATTCTGTTTTTTACTATTCCTCAGGTACGGCAAATATTATTTCTGGGATTATCCGCGAAACAACAGGCGACGATGACACATATCATTCATTTCCATATATCAAATTGTTTCATCGTATCGGAATGGGAAATACAGTTTTCGAAACCGATCCGTCCAGCACCTTTGTGGGTTCATCATATTGTTTTGCAACACCCCGCGATTGGGCCAGGTTCGGGATGTTATACCTGAACAATGGTATCTTTGAAGGCGATACAATACTGCCCGACAGATGGATAAAATATACAACGACACCCGCCAATGGTTCTGATGGAAGATATGGTGCCCTGTTCTGGCTGCATGATCAAAATGAATTTCCTGATGTTCCTGAAGATATGTATTTCTGTGATGGTTTTAAAGGACAGCGGATATTCATCGTCCCTTCTAAAAAACTGGTGGTTGTCAGGATGGGATATTCGATGGAAAATATGGATATGAATGAATTTCTCAGTAATATAATTGCAACTTTACCATAACAAAAATAGAATTAATAAGAATAATAATAAAATTGATAAATATTTAATTCAGATTTATTTCTTGCTGATTATCGCTGATAAAACGCGGATTTTCGCAGATTGCTGATCTTAACTTACTTTAATTTGCGGATATCTGCGGTTAAATCTGCGCATATCTGCGAAAAATATTTATTCATATCATTTTTGTCACGGTTTTATTTTTTCTTGATAATTATAAATCAATGAATAACAAGGATCTCAATACCATCGGCTTTGATAACGAAAAATACCTTGAGGAACAAACCGCTGCCATTCTTGAGCGGGTAAAACGTTTCAACCATAAGCTTTATCTTGAGTTCGGAGGGAAAATACTATACGATTATCATGCAGCCAGGGTCCTACCGGGTTTTGATCCGAATGTCAAAATGCGTCTTCTCCAAAAGCTAAAGGATAAGATGGATGTCATTATATGCATCCATGCCGGTGCTATTGAGAGGAAAAAGATCAGGGCAGATTTCGGAATTACTTATGATGTGGATGCACTCAAAACGATTGATGACTTCAGGGATTGGGATATCGACATCAATGCAGTCGTGATCACCCGTTATGAGAATCAACCACCTGCAGTAACCTTCAGGAATAAACTTATACGCAACGGCATCAAAGTCTATACACACAGTATCACCAAAGGTTATCCTTCGGATGTAGATCAGATCGTCAGTGATGAAGGTTATGGTGCCCATGAATATATTAAAACCACAAAGCCCATCGTGGTTGTTACCGGTCCGGGACCAGGCAGCGGAAAACTGGCTACATGTCTGAGCAATTTATATCACGAGTATAAGAATGGTGTAAAGGCAGGGTATGCAAAATTTGAAACATTTCCTATCTGGAACCTTCCCCAGAACCATAAGGTTAATGTTGCCTATGAAGCGGCCACAGTCGATCTGAAAGATGCCGTGCTGATTGATCACCATCACTTGGAAGCCTATAACATTAAAGCTGTAAATTATAACAGGGATATTGAAGTTTTTCCTCTTGTTAAAAGGATCCTCGAAAAAATCACCGGTGAAGAATCCCCCTATCAATCACCCACTGATATGGGTGTGAATCGTGCTGCCGCCGGGATCGTTAACAATGTTGTTATTCAGAAAGCTGCTCATCAGGAAATCATCCGGAGGTATTTCAGATGCGCCGTGGAATATGCAATGGGACTGGTTGACAGGAGTACGTTGAACAGGGCAGAACTGATTTTGGATAAAGTGAAAGCGAAAGTTGAAGACAGAAAAGTAGTCAGACCGGCCAGAAAGGCTGCCGTTGATGCCGAAAAGGAAGGCAAAGGAAATGATGGCATTTACTGCGGAGCAGCTATCGAGTTGAAAGACGGAACGATTATTACCGGTAAAAATTCTCCTCTTATGCATGCTTCATCCAGCCTCATAATAAATACCGCAAAACACCTTGCCGGACTTCCAAAAGACATGCACCTGCTCCCCAAGAATATGATTGATTCCCTGACCTACATGAAAAGAGATATCCTGAAAGGTAAAATGATCAGCCTCGACCTGGAAGAAACCCTGATCGTATTGGGAATAAGTGCCATCTCCAACCCGGCTGCACAACTGGCAGTCGATAAACTGACAGATCTCCAGAACTGCGAGGTCCACATGACCCACATCCCCACACCGGGAGATGAAGCCGGATTCAGGAAACTGCATGTCAACCTGACATGCGATCCGGAGTTCTCTTCAAAGAGTTTGTTTTTAAGAGAATAAGCTCACCGGGTGACTGCGAAATAAACACTCACCAGGTGACTTCGAAATAAACACTCACCGGGTGACTGCCAGTCACCCGGTGAATTACTTCATTTTATGTAACTTTATTTATCTTTAGTGCGTCAAATCAATAGTAAATTCGTCTTTAATTAAGTTTTCTGATAAATCTTCATTACCATGTTCTCCAACATCATTAAAGTTGCTATCCGTAACCTCATCAGACAACCTGGTTATACCCTGATCAATGTCCTTGGACTGGCTATCGGGCTGGCATGCAGTATCATGATCTTTCTGTATGTAATCAATGAAGTGACATATGACAGTTTTCATGAAAAAGCAGAACATATTTACCGTATTGGTGTGAAAGGCCAAATGATGGGAAATGAGTTGAACCAGGCTGTCACAGCTGCTCCAATGATGGAGGCATTGGTAAGAGAATATCCCGATGTGGAAACGGCTGTTCGTATTGCTGAATTTGGTGGATGGCTGATCACCTATGATGAGAAAAAATTTCATGAAACAGAAGAAACATTCAAATTTGCCGATTCAACTTTTTTTGAAGTATTCGATTTCAAACTGCTCAGGGGTGATCCGAAGACAGTCCTGGAAAGGCCCCGGACGATGGTCATGACAGAATCAGCCGCCAGAAAATATTTTGGTGATGAAGATCCGATCGGTAAAAGTTTGAAAATTGAACAGGATACCATTCTATATGAGGTAACCGGGCTCATGGAGGATGTCCCGGTGAATTCCCATTTTCATTTCGATCTGCTGGGTTCGATGAGTTCTATCCGGGGAAGCCGGAACACAAACTGGATTAACCACAACTATTACACTTATGTTGTCCTTCCTTCCGGAATTGATATTGAAAAGTTTACAGAGAACATAAATGAATTAATACCAAAATATGTGGGGCCTATGATTGAACAATTCCTTGGTTTCAGCCTTGAGCAATTTGAGGCTGCCGGGAACTCTTTCGGCTATTTTCTTCAACCCTTACTTGATATTCACCTGCATTCCAATCTTCAGGTAGAAATCGAACCAAACGGAAATCCTGCCTATGTCTATATATTTTCCATTATCGCTGTACTTATCCTGGTTATTGCCTGTATAAATTTTATGAACCTGGCCACTGCCAAGTCAACCACAAGGGCTCGGGAGGTTGGTATCAGGAAAGTTTCAGGATCACACCGGTCTTACCTTATCAGCCAGTTTCTGACTGAATCGGTATTCCTGAGTATGATATCACTGGCCATTGCTGTCATCCTTGTATACCTTATGCTGCCATATTATAATAATATGATCAGGCTGGATCTGGAATTTGATATTTTGAGTAATTATTATACGATCCCATTACTTATTCTACTGGCCATTCTTGTCGGACTGCTAGCCGGAAGTTATCCTGCCTTTGTTCTTGCCTCTTTTAATCCTGTAACTGTGATGAAAGGAGAAATTGTTCCGGGTACCGGGAAAGGATTGCTCAGGAGTATCCTGGTTATATTGCAATTTACCGTTGCCATCGCCATTCTCATGGGAACCTTTATCGTTTACCGGCAATTATCTTATATGCAGAAAAAGGATCTGGGTTTCGCAAAAGATAATGTATTGGTTATCAGGAGATCAGATGCTTTACAAGACAGGATCGATGCTTTCAAACAGGAACTTAAACAACAGGCTGGTATCATCAGCGTTGGCAACTCCACTCATATTCCATCCACCACCTTCTGGAACAATGCACATTGGCTTGAGGGCCAGGATTTCAGTCAAACCCTCTTATTGATGACAGCTTATGTAAGTTATAAATATGACGAAGCACTCGGGCTGACGATGAAAGAGGGCAGATTTTTCAGTCCCGAGATGCCTACCGATTCATTTGCAGTGGTTATTAATGAAGCGGCTGTACAGGTGCTTGGGATATCAGACCCGTTGAATACACGATTTGTTGAACCCGGGGAAACCAGGGACCAGGACAGATATATGCCTGTTATCGGGGTTGTTGAGGATTTTCATTATGAATCCATGCAACAAGATATTCATCCCATGATCTTTCATTTTATGCCGGGTAACTGGGAAGGTTATATTGTTGTCAGACTGAATGGCAGTAATATTCCGAAAACCGTTGATCTCATTAAAAGGACCTGGGAAGATTTCAACCAGCGTTACCCTTTTGAATATTTCTGGCTTGATGATGAATTCGGGAAGCTTTTTGAACCGGAAAGGCGGACAGGACAGATATTACTGGTGTTTTCCATACTTTCTATCTTTATTTCCTGTCTCGGTTTGCTCGGTTTGATCTCTTACAGCACGGCTCAGCGGACAAGGGAAATTGGGATCAGAAAGACAGTGGGTGCTTCCATCAATACCATCCTCATGTTGTTATCGCGGGATACTTTAAAGTTACTTGGCATTTCAGCCGCATTTTCGATCCCGGTATATTTCGGCATCAAACAGTGGCTGCAGAATTTTGCCTATCATATAGAATTTACTCCTGTCCTCTATATCCTTTACCTGGTAATGGTTGCATTAGTCGTGTTGATCATTGCCCTATTGACCGTCAGTTACGTTGCCTATTCAGCTGCTACTGCTAATCCGGCGGAGAGTTTGCGTGTGGAATAAAGAAGAAAAGTTCTCGGTTCTTTGTGGGTTTAGAGTGGAGGGTTGGGTAAATGGTTCCCGGTTTCTGCTCACACTGCCTGCCCGTCCGACCGGGTTATCCGGGCGGGAATGACACAGTCGGGCAGGCTGTCCTCTCCTCTTTAAAATGAGAGAGGAGAAGGATCTGTATCGAAAATATATAGTGAATTATAAATCTGCTTATTGTTAATCAATAC
Organism: uncultured Bacteroides sp.; assembly: GCA_964527875.1. GTDB lineage: Bacteria > Bacteroidota > Bacteroidia > Bacteroidales > SM23-62 > LJUQ01. The sequence goes on from CAZGOR010000076.1 coordinate 11,255, forward strand.
TGCCTGTATTAATATCATTCAAAATACCCGGATAGTTAATCCCTGAGCACTTGAAACCTACAACCAATACGAACAGTGCGACTGTGTTACATTTGCGACCTTGCTTCCTTGATTCCTTGATCCCTTGAATCCTTGATTCCCTGATTCTTTGAACCCTTTGATCCGTTAATACTTATTAACCTCGTTACCTGCTAACTTCAACTCTCAACCTCTCCCCAAATCCTTACGTATCCCCCTCAACTCCTCCAGGATCTCCTCCAGCAATTTATTGCCCGGTGTTTTGCCAGGTTCGACGGTAGTTGCCGACTCAGCTAAAGGATGTAATGATCTTATTATTGTCCGCAGTTCAGTATGGAGTGTTTCATAATCCAGTAATCCCGACAAACTTCCCTCATATTGAGAGGCAGATTGTGCCGATTTGCCGGCAGTCTGTATTTTAATCGAACCGATCCCAAGGATACGGTCATACAGTGTCCTGACAAGCGCGAAATCCGTGATGGCCCGGAATGGAATGTTCTGAACTGTTTTTGTCACAATGCCTTTGTGAATGGATACCCGGTCATCATAAATGATATATTCAAGATTTTCTATCCAAAAGTAAATGACAGGATAACTGATAATCCACATTGCCACGAGTGTTCCTATCGTAGCTATCCAGGTAATAGAAATCGCTTCATTGCCGGTTTCTGTCAGGTAAAAGATCAGGTGTAATATAGCAGCCGATAGCATGATGATTCCTGTTATCGTTAAAAGCACCCATATACCTTTGGTGAGGTATTTTTTGTCAGGTTTTACTGATTTTTCCATGATGCAGAAATTTATTAAATGATAATTGAATACAAGGTAAAGTAAAAAAGTTCAAGATAGTAAAAAATGGAATTATTGAATGCTGGAATTCCAATAAATCGGGATTGGAATGATAGTATATTTGTTTATCATTATACTGATTGTTAGAAAAAAATTACTGTTCACAGAGGATCACAGAGGCATAAGAGTTTTACAGGTTCTTAACCTGCAACTGAATCTACTCTGCACGTACCGTTTAAATCCGGTTGTTATCCGGAGTGGATGGTTTCCGGTTCTCGGTGTGTGTGTACCTGGTTTGGGTGTGAATGGGAGTTATGCCGATTGCCAATCGGCATTTACCATATCGTTGAGTGAGACAGAAAAGTCCGGTTGCCAGCCGGACACATTCAGGCATAATAAGAATGTTAATCAAACTCATAACTCTAACTCACTCCCACTGAGAACTGAGAACCGAGTCTTCCTATGAAGCGAACTTCATATTACCTTTAAAAATAACAATGTGTGTTA
>CAZGOR010000077.1:0-12524 GCA_964527875.1 uncultured Bacteroides sp.
ATTATAAATGCAGATTTTATTATGCATCAGTTTGACAGATGGATAATAATTAATTAGCGGGATTTTATATGGGACAAGCAAAGATATATTTTGTACTGGCTGTATTGGTTTTCTTTTCACATAAGGGATTTTCACAGCAACTTCCCTTATATAGTCAGTACATGATGAATAAGTTTTTGCTCAATCCTGCTGTGGCCGGGAGTGAGGGATATACAGCATTTAATCTGACAGCCCGGGAACAATGGATTGGGATCAAGAATTCTCCCAAAACGCATGCTTTAAGTGCACAGACAAGAGTTCTTCAAAATAGTTTTGTTTCCAGAGGAACTTCTGTCAGACACAAAGCAAGAAGCAGATCCAGAAGCGGTAAGGTAGGTATTGGAGGTTATATTTTCAATGACCTGACAGGACTGGTTAGCCGGACAGGTTTACAATTTACTTATGCGTATCATATAATGATTCAAAAAGGGCAACTCTCTTTTGGTTTATCGGGTACAGTTTATCAATTTAAAATAGACCGGGAAAACATAGTATTATACGAAGATGACGATGAACTGATCAATACTTTTGATAACTCTCTGTTTATTCCGGATGCAGATGTGGGAGTCTATTATTCTGATCCCAAAATGTATGCGGGTCTTTCTGCTTTACAATTATTTCAATCTTCTTTAAAGTTTGGAAAACAAGGTTATGATAATTACAGATTGAAAAGGCATTATTATCTGATGGGTGGTTATAATGTTGATCTGACCGATGATATTATCCTGGAACCCAATCTGCTTGTAAAAGCCAGTGAAGGCTGGAGTTTTCAGATGGACCTTGGTGCAAAGATGTATTTTATGGATGATTACTGGGGTGGGTTGATGTTCCGGACCGGCGGAGCATTGATCCTGATGGGAGGTGTGAAGATTGATAAGTTCTATATCGGCTATGCTTTTGATTATACCCTCAGCAGTATGATGAAACACAGCTTTGGTACACATGAATTCATGCTTGCATTGAAAATGGGTGACAGTGCAAGAAGATACCGTTGGTTGATCAGATATTGACCGGACTCCTTCAGATTCAGATGACTTTTGCTTTGGGGATCGTGAAATAAAATATGCTTCCTTTTTTTTGTGTACTCTTTGCCCATATCTGCCCGCCATTTTTTTCGATAAATTCCTTACATATGATCAGTCCCAATCCCGTTCCCTTTTCGTTTCCGGTGCCGGGCCTGACTTTACTGACATCAATTCGGAAGAGATTTTTAAGGTCTTCGGGTTCTATTCCCATTCCGGTATCTCTGACTGAAACTTCAATGAAATCATCAGTCTCTTTTGCATGGATTGTTATTTTGCCTTTTTCATGTGTGTATTTTAAGGCATTGGATATCAGGTTGCGAATGACAGTATTAACCATATCTTCATCAGCATAAACAAACATTTTATGATCGATAGCAGATATAAGTTCAATTTTCTTATCCATTGCAGTTTGTCTGAATAAATCAATGTTAAGATCGATTAAAAATGAAATGTCAAAACGGGAATGCTTAATTTTGATCTGGTTGGTCTGGGACCTGGACCAGTTGAGTAGATTTTCCAGAAGATAAAATCCTTTACTGGCTGATTCATTCAGAAGACCAATGAATTTTTCAATTTCCTCGGTCTTATAGTCTTTCAGATTCTGCTTTATTAATGTACATAGATTCAGGATCGTATTAAAGGGATTTCTCAGGTCATGGGAAATGATAGTGAATAATTTGTCCTTTGTAATATTCAGTTCTTCCAGTTTACTGGTTTGTTTTTCAAGTTCATCTTTCTGTTTTTTAAGCTCATTTTCAGCCTTTTTCTGTGGGGTTATGTCATCCAGGATCACTGCAATCTGCCCGGGTTTGGGTGAATAAGCATGGATTCTGAAATGTTTGTCAACGTGCTGTGCATACCTTTCAAATGTTACAGATTTGCCGGTAATACCAACATTTGCAAGTTGCATAATCGTATTCTCAGGTATCTTTGGTTCCAGTTCACGGGCAGATTTATTTTTGATATCATTTTGGAAGTTAATATACTCCATCATTGTCTGGTTGATTTCAAGAATCCTGAAATCCGATGCCCTGCCATGATCGTCCAGAATCATCTCACACAAGACAAATCCACTACTCATATGATCAAACAACAACCTGTATTTTTCCTCACTTTCTTTAAGTATTAACTCTCCCTCCTTGCGTGGTGTGATGTCAATAGTAATTCCGTTTATGATATTTTTTTCTTTATCAAGGTATGCTGAATATAACAAAGTCTTTTTTATTCCTTTACCATCATATATATGCAAATCATAATTTCTAATTGATCCTTGTTTTTTGAGGAGTTTAATCATTTTCTCACGCCCTGCAGGTTCAACATAACTGTCAGGTATGGAATAATTCTCGCGCATCTCATCCAGACTATTGTATCCTAAAATTCTTAACACGATTTTATTCGCATAGATTACATTACCAGTATTCAGGTCGGTCTGAATGATGCCAATCATAAGATTTTCAAAATACTCTGGCGGGAGATTTTTTTCGAGTTCCTGTACCTGGTTTTCCAGATATTTAATACGCTGTTTCAGCTTGTCATTATCAGATAAATCTGCCATTATCTTATTTTTCCAAAAGCCGTTAATTACTTAAGATTTCTAATTAAATATTCATTCCCACACCCTTATACCCGGTACTCACTACCACCAATTTACCAGTATTCCATCATTTCCCAATATACAAATCACTGATCAATCATTTTTATTCATTGCATTGATATCTATTCCTGCATTGAACTTACATTTAAATTAATAAACAACCGTTATAACCGGTGTTTTTTTTAGCCTTAGAAATTCACCCGTATAATCATCATATTGTATGTCATGTCTGACAATCGTCATACTGTTCACTTTCTTAAATATTTTTAGTGATCCCGGATCAATGTGCCAGTCTTCGTTGAAAATAACACTATTAAGATTATCATATCTGATTGTTACGGATTGTATTAATGTTTGTTGATCGTTATCGTCATACTTATCATATGGTATCTCTCCAATCCTTTGGATGATTTCCTCTTTATTCAGATTCTTTTTTAAATCATGGGGATCTGCAGCACGAATCTTGCCGTCTAATACCAGTCGTATAAATGTTTTAAGAAATCTGTCAGCATCAAAATCCCGATAAAAATCAAATGTATGATATCCCCATTCGTTATATTCCTCATCACTAATATCAGTTTCGGTATCATCCCTGTATATATAATCATAATAAGGACGGTTATATAATTCAAGTTCATGCTCAATCCCACTGTAAATCAATGTAAGACCTTTATACCTTCTCCCTGACCGGGATTTTTTGAGCTTACTATTCTCCTCACCGGTATATACCATAAAAACCAATCTTTTTTGCCTGCTGGCTTCCCCGACATCAAGAGAATATTCATTCCAGTATTCACGAACGGGAAAGTAAGCAATAACATTTTTTTCCAGAAATCCTTTATTTGGAGAGAGATACCAGGATTCAAAGAAAAATAATCCGCTAATTTCTTTATAATCGGGAGGGGTGTAAAAAGGAATAAGGTTGATCTCGTTATTTTCATCAAATGAAAATGCCGTGTCCCATCCGGCACGCATATAAAGAAGTATTTCATTTGTGTCGATCAGGCCCTGTGGACCAGTTTGAACGAGATCTTCCACACTTCCCCAGAAATGCGGATCATAAACCTTATAGTTTTCTTTGAATATTTTATTGAAAAGTAATTCCATTATTTCCTTGTTCTCATATTGCCGCAAGTCAAGATCGGGCAATTTATCTGAATAATAAACAGTTGAGGTATTATATGGAAAAGTATATTGATATTTGATATAACAATTTTCGGTTAGAAGAGCATTTGAACCTCTTCTATGGAAAATATTACGAAAGATCTGGGAATAAACACAACTGGTTGATAAATATGAGAAAACCAATATGATAGGAAGAATATGGTGCATTTGTTGAGGTATATTTTTAAATTGTTAAACTATTAAACTATTAAACTGTTAAATTGTTAAATAGTCGCAATTGTCTCAATGTTTATGATGGTAGTAGTTATTTCAAAGGTTTGTATCCTGACTGGAATCTCTAGTGCTGGAAAAACCACACCTATCTTAATCTAATAGACAACTTACAACAGGCAACAAATAACCAATTTCTAGATGTGAATTTAGTAAATTAATTTTCAGGAATCAAAGATTTCTATTTTCAGTTCAGACGATTTTAAGGACAAGGAAAAAGAAACAGCTGAAAGTATCAATCGTACCCTTGAACCTCATTATATGTTATGGCATGCGAAAGAGGACTTTAATTTTGTTTTCAAATGAATAAATTTTTACTTTGAGTACACTTATTGTACCAGTAAATTGCAACATACCTATCTCCGGTAAATATGTCAAGGTTCAATTGCAAATATCAATCTCTCATGATTTTAATGATTCTGCCGGCATTCTATATCCTTTTTTCTGCTTTTTTCAGCATATATCAGGATGAAATAAAAAGTATCGTTCGGGATACCATTCACCAGCCGGGGATGGTTAGCCTGAAATACGATAACAGGGAAGTTGATTGTTACCTGACTTTCCCGGAAGATCATAAGAACGATATTCCTGGCATGATCGTTATTCATGAAGATTGGGGCCTTACTGATTGGGTCAGATCTGTTTCGGATGAAATTTCTTCCCTTGGTTATATCGTTATTGCTCCCGATTTATTATCAGGCTTTTGGCCGGAAGAAATACATACAAAAGATTTCATGAATGAAGATATAGCCAGGCGAACCCTGTTGGAAATTGATCAAGATCAGATTACATCTGATCTTGATGCTGCTTATTCTTATCTCAGAGAGCATTCCTTCTGTAATGGAAAAGTAATGGTTATTGGTTTTTCATGGGGTGGGAGCCAGGCATTCCATTATATAACAATTAATCCTGATCTTGCAGCCGGTTTTGTTTTTTATGGTAAATCCCCCTCGAAGAAAACAAAGTTGAGAAGGATTGTTACTCCTGTGTATGGATTTTATGGTGAATATGATTCCAGGATTAATGCTACTATCCGGAAAACGGAGAAAAAGATGAAGCGGTTAGGTAAGACATTTAAACCGGTGATATTTGAAGGTGGCGGACATGGCTTTATGCGGTCAGGAGAACGGCCAGGTGCCAATGAAGGTAATATCAAAGCCAGGTCTGCAGCCTGGAAGAGACTGAAAGAGCTTCTGTTAAATAACCATAATTATTAATTTAAACAAAAGTATTATGAAAACACTTTGCATTACTTCCGTCTTCCTAATGCTGTTATTTTCAGCTATTAGCGCTCAGGAGTCTAAAAATTTATCTGATGATGAGTTGATCAAACTCTATACAGGATTACGTGTTACAGACGTTTCAGATGGTATGGATTTCATTGGATTACATGATCAGGGATTGATGGATCCTTCAATAGAAGCCCTCTGGAAGGATATTGATAACTTTGATCATCATATCTGTGGCATAGCCCTGACAGTCAGATATGTACCAACTAACCGGGAATTTCCGACTGATCTGTCAGTTGAAGATTATCAGAAATGGGTTAATCATTGGTATACGCATATCTCTTCGGAACCTTTTGTTGATTCAATCCGGCCAGGATCTGTTGTAGTCATTGATAATACCGGTGATGGAGATACGGGAACTGCGGGTTCGAACAATTCATTGTGGTGGACACAAAGAGGAATGGTCGGCTTGATTTCAACAGGAGGTGTGCGGGATACAGATGAGATTATCAAACAAAGAATACCGGTGTATATGAACCTTTCCAGGCGGGGCAGGGGGATCAGGCCAGGTAGGAATGAATGTGAATCGGTAAATCAACCTGTTGTAGTAGGAGATGTACTGGTAAGTCCCGGGGATGTTATTGTGGCGGATGGGGATGGAGTCATCATTGTTCCCAGAGCCTATGCTGTTGAAGTGGCTATGATTGCGCATGATGTTCTGACGTCAGATAAGGCTACAAGAAGGAGAGCATACAAAGAGCTCGGATTACCTCTTGATTTTACTGTTGAGGAAGATTAGTTCCTGGTCCCGAAAAATTGCATCCGCATGAGGCGGATTGCTAATTTTTCGAGAATCCTCGAATTTCTGAGCAATCGCCTTCGGCGGATTGCAGAAATTCGGGATTTCTGGTTGTTGGTTCCTGGTGGTTTTGGGTGAGTGTGTGAGATCACTCATCCGATGACTTCAAGTCATCGGATGAGTATTAATCCTTTTACCGGTAATTTTCTGTTATTTGCCGATTTATTATTCTAACAGCGACTAAATCCTCATACTTTTGAATCGATTAATTATTAACCAGAAAGGAGTAAATCATGGATGAACATAGAAGCAACCGAAGAGCCATCCTGGGCATTTTATTCATAGTTGCCGGATTGTTACTAATTGCCGTCAATTTTCACTGGGTACCTTGGACCTGGAGGGGAGTATTTTTCTCCTGGCAGGCATTAATCATTCTGATAGGTTTTTTCTTATTACCTTCACGTGAGAGCCGTCTTGCCGGGTATATATTGATTGGGGTAGGTGCATTCTTTTTAATACCACGGATCTGGGATATACCTTTTGCCTGGCACCGTCTTTTCTGGCCCATGCTTTTGTTGGCATTGGGTTTTGTGATTATTACCAGGCGATGGGGAACACAGCGTATCCCTACGGAAGACAGTATGGATTATATAGATGATATGGCTTTTTTTGGAGGTGGGGATAGGGTTATAACATCACAGAATTTTAAGGGTGGTAAAATCACCGCTATATTTGGAGGATCCAAATTTGATCTGAGATCTGCCAGTCTGGAGAAAGGCAAAAATGTGATTGATCTTTTTGCCATGTTTGGAGGAACAAAACTGATTGTACCCTCCAACTGGGATGTTAAAATAGAAGTTTCATCAATTTTCGGAGGATTTTCAGATAAACGAAGACCCAGACCAGATGATGTCCGTGATCCGAGCAGGGAACTGGTACTCAAAGGTATAGCCCTCTTTGGGGGAGGTGATATTGTAGATTTTTAAACTTTCCTGGAATGTCCAATCCACTTTTTGAGAGAAAGCGGAATATTTACTTTTACATAATAGTATGGATACTGATTGCAGGTGCCCATTTTCTGATGGGCATTGTTTATTATGATCTGAATATTATCATGGCCGTAACAGATAGTCTGGTTTATAACGGCCTTTTTGCAGCAATTGCTGTTATTTTATGGTATCCGGTTCGGTATAATAATCCTGAAGGAAAGATCAGCCTGCGTGCACTGGTTACATATCTTGTCCTGGGATTGATCATAATGCCGACATGGCTGTATCTGGGTTATTTTATCCTTAAAATATTATTTCCGGGGAATGAAGATTATTTCAGGTTCCTGAATGATACCTTTTTTGTAAGGGTTATTCTTGGTATGCTTTACTTTATTGCTGCTGTATTATTTTATCATCTTCTCGTTTATTATAATGCCCTGGAAGAAAAAAGGCTGAATGAAGCCAAACTCAATCTGCTGGTACGGGAATCGGAGTTAAATGTGCTGAGATCCCAGATGAATCCACACTTTCTTTTTAATAGCCTGAACTCCATTAGTTACCTTACAATCCGTGATCCTGAAAGGGCAAGGGAAATGATCATTAAATTATCCGATTTTCTGAGATATGCCCTGAAATATGGACAGCAGGATAAAACAACTTTTGCAGAGGAATTAAAAAATATAGAGTCATATATGGATATCGAAAAGATCAGATTTGGTGAGAAGCTTATCTTTGAAAAGAGTATTGAAGAACCGTGCCTTCATGCAAAGCTGCCTAATATGATCCTTCAGCCTCTTGTTGAAAATGTGATCAAACACGGGGTTTACGAAAGCACAGATAAGGTTATTGTCAACCTTTCATGTATAAAGAAGTCAGGAAGTATTATCGAAATAAACCTGCGTAATAATTTTGATCCGGAGCATAAAAACCATACGGGTGCAGGTCTCGGATTAAAAAATGTGGAGAATCGACTCCGTCTGATATATAACCGGGAGGAACTTCTGAAAATTAAGAAAGAAAAGAATTTGTTTGAAGTGGTTTTGAAGATACCACAAAATAAATAAGATCATGCTCAAAGCAATAATTGTCGAAGATGAGAAACTGGCTAGGGATTTGATCCTTGAATATCTCAGGGACCATCCTGATATTCAGGTTACAGGCGAATATGAGGATGGTTTTTCAGGATTGAAGGCCATCAATGAGTTGAAACCCGATCTGGTATTCCTTGATATACAGATGCCCAAGCTTAATGGATTTGAAATGCTTGAGGTCCTCGATCATAAACCGGTAATCATTTTTACAACGGCATTTGACCAGTACGCCATAAAAGCTTTTGAGTTTAATGCAGTAGATTACCTGCTGAAACCTTATTCACAGGAAAGGTTTTCAGAAGCTGTAAAGAAAGCCAGGGAAAGACTCGTCTCCGGAGATGTTAATATTACAGATAAACTGATTAATCATATAGATAAAAAACCGGAAATAATACATCGTGTCGTAGTCCGCTCAAGATCAAAGATCCATGTAATCTCTGTCGATGAAATACGTTATATTAAAGCAGAGGACGATTATGTTATGCTTTATACCGGTGATGGTAAATTCCTGAAGCAAAAAACGATGAAGTATTTTGAAGCCCACCTTCCCCCTGAAGATTTTGTAAGGATACACAGATCATATATTGCCAGGTTGAGTGAGATATCTCAAATGCAGTTGTACGAAAAAGATTCATATATCGTGATTCTGAAAGACGGGACAAAACTGCCGGTCAGTAAAAGTGGCCTTCCCAGACTTAAAGATATGCTGGATTTTTAAATTTATTCACAGGGTACCACAGAGAAAATTTGAGAACAACAGAGATTTTTTCACTTTCACTCCCAACACCCACACTCACCAATTTACCAATTCACCAATTCACCAATTGCTCGCTCCCGCATGGCCACAGACCTGCCTGCCGGTAGGCAGGCACATCCCGCTCGCGAATGTTTGCGCAGCAAACATTTCACCAATAGCAACAAACACAATTCTCAATACTCACACCCACCAATTTACCAATTTACCAATTCACCAATTCACCAATTTACAAATTCACAATAACGTTAATTATAATATTAAGCCGTAATCTTTATTATAGCATAACGCATCATTCAGTGCGATCACTGCTTCTTTATAATCTTTTCTTGGAATTACGAATTGTATATTTACCTGTTTTAGTGACTGGGAAATAGATTCAATATTGATCTTTTTCCCGGCAAGTGCAGAGGTGGCTTTGGCCAGTGTACCCGGCTGTGCCATATTTGTACCCAGTGCACTCACGAGAGCTACCTGTTTCTCGGTTACTTCATTATATTTCTCTTTGAGTTCGTTGATCAGCTGGTCAGTCCGGTCAGCCTCCCAGATCACTGTTGTAATGGAATTGGCATTGGTGGCTTTTAAGATATAACTGATATTGTATTTCTGGTATATTTTCATGAATTCCAGATCATATCCAACCTGTCCGACCATGAAAGGATCATGGATCTCAATAGCAATCACTTTATCGGTACCGGATATGATTTCTACTTTTGATTCTTTACCCACATAGTCCCTGGTTATGATGGTTCCAGGATTTTCAGGTTCGAAAGTGTTTTTTATCCTGATATCAATACCGGCTACTTCCAATGGCTTTGATGCTTTGGGATGGATTGCCTCCATCCCGATATCTGCCAGTTGATCAGCAACATTATAATTGGTACATCCGACCGGCATGGATTTATCAATTCCAACAACATTGGGATCAGCTGTTGAAAGATGATATTCTTTATGAATTACTGCCTCATCTGCTTTTACTTCAACAGCTATTTTGCTGAATGTCACTTCTGAATAACCACGGTCAAACTCCCGCATGATCCCTTCCGTACCTTTAGTATAACCGGTGGCGACAGGAATGGACCCGGACCAGTCTATGTCTTTGAATGCTCTGTGAATGCGTTCATTAATTGTCAGATATTCAGCATCATTAAATCCGCAAAGATCTACGAAAGTTGCATTAACGCCATGATTTTGCAGGATATTAACTGAATTAAATGCAGAATGTGCTTCCCCGATAGAGGCCAGAATCTCTCTTGCAGCAAGCAGGATATTTTGCCGGTTTACATAACCGGATGCGAGTACTTCAGCCAGGTTATTCAGATAATTTTTCGATTGATTGATTCTGTTGGTAATAAATTTTGTTGCGGCTTCCTGGTCAAGCTTAATATCCTCAAATCCTTTGTTAATGTCGATTAGCTTTTCCAGCAATGTCTCCATTGCACCATTATAATCTTCATTATTTAAAAATTTCATATAAATGCCCGCCTCCCCTGTTTTTTTATGTTCAAGCAGCCAGTTGGTTACATTGTTATATGCAGAAACAACAAAGATCCGGTTATAATAATCTCCGGGTTTTCTGTTATAGAGAATAATATTATTCAGTACATCTCCGAATTTTGACATGGATGTGCCACCAATTTTTTCAACTGTTAACATGTTTGCTGAATTATTTGTGATTATGAGCTTGCAAAAATATATAGTTTATTCAGAAAACAGAAATCAGAAAACAGAAATCAGAAAACAGAAATCAGAAAACAGAAATCAGAAAACATATATTTTTTATTGCCGTCGGCAAAAACCGAAGGCAATAAAGTTTGTAACCTGCAACCTGTTATTCTTCTTACAACGATTTCTTACCCATTCTGTTCCGGCTTGCCTATTTTTTTATATATTCATGCTTTATATTATCCTTCAAAAAATTAAACACAATTTATACGATTATGAACCTGAACCGACGTGATTTCATTAAAAAGAACACGATTACCGGCCTTGGGTTGGCTATTGCTCCATCTATTCTGAATACGAGTATTCCTGTCAGAGAAAAAGTACGCCTTGGTTTTATTGGCGTAGGCGGGAGAGGCACATGGTTGCTAAGGCTTGCCCTGAACAATAATGATGTTGAAGTGAATGCAGTATGTGATATCAAAGATGAAGCTGCAAATAATGCTGCCAAACTTGTTGTGGATAGTGGCAGGAAAGAACCCGCTATTTATTCAGGCAATGCAGAATCCTTCAGACAGCTTGTAACCAGGGATGATCTGGATGGTATTGTCATTGCAACTCCCTGGCTCTGGCATTCAACTATGGCTGTATCTGGTATGAAAGCAGGTAAATATGTTGCTGTTGAGGTACCGGCAGCTACAACTGAAGAGGAATGCTGGGATCTTGTCAATACATCCGAAGAAACCGGGATGCCGTGTATGATCCTCGAAAATGTTTGTTACCGCAGAGATGTGATGGCTGTTTTGAATATGGTGCGGGAAGGACTCTTCGGCGAGTTGATACACTGTCATTGTGGCTATCAGCACGATCTGCGCCAGGTAAAATTCAATCCCGGAGTTGATTTTGGCCCGGGAGCCAAAGGTGAAGCTGAATGGAGAACATTTCATTCTATTTATCGTAATGGTGATGTTTATCCTACCCATGGTCTTGGACCAATAGCTAATTATCTGAATATCAACAGAGGGAACCGGTTTGTATCCTTAACTTCGGTAGCTACAAAGTCACGTGGTCTCCATGAATATATTGTTCAAACCGCAGGGGAAGAACATCCGAATGCAGATATCAGGTTTAAACTGGGAGATATTGTGACTACCCTGATCCAGACTGCTGATGGGGAAACTATTATGATAAGCCATGACACAAACCTTCCCAGGCCTTATTCCCTGGGTTTCAGGGTCCAGGGAACAAAAGGTTTATGGATGAAGGATGGTGACCAGATATACATCGAAGGAATGAGTGAACCTCACAGCTGGGAATCATCTGATAAATACCTGGAGAAATATGACCATCCCCTCTGGAAAAAATATGAAGAGCAGGCAGCCGGATCCGGACATGGAGGTATGGACTTCTTTGTCATGCATGCATTTATTGAATCCGTAAAAAGAGAAGTCCAGCCACCCCTGGATGTTTACGATGCAGCAACCTGGTGTGTTGTATCATCACTTTCAGAAAAATCCATAACTAACGGTGGAGAACCGCAGGATTTTCCTGATTTTACCAGGGGTATGTGGATGAAGAGAAAGCCTGTTTTTGGGATGGGAGACTTTTAGCACTCACCCCCAACCCCCTCTCTGCTCAAGGCAGAAAGGGGGCTTAAGAATTTTTTAATTCGTTGGGTGATTTATGGGTTAGTACGGGGGATATAAAAGAATATTGGTAATATATCCTTTTTCTGCCTAAGCAAAGGAAGTAAGGTGAATTGTATTAATAAATCTCCCCCCTCTTTGCTTTAAGCAGAGAGGGGGGATCAAGGGGGGTGAGTTAAAAATTGAGCAAAGGGAGATCAAGAGGGATAAGTTATGATTCTTAATTTCATCGACTGGATCATCATTGCTTCTTTTTTCCTGCTTTCACTGGTGATCGGTTTATATGCCTCAAAACGTGCAG
>CAZGOR010000078.1:0-12503 GCA_964527875.1 uncultured Bacteroides sp.
GTTCTCGGTTCTCAGTTCTCGGTTCTCAGTTCTCGGTTCTCAGTTCTCGGTTCTCGGTTCTCAGTTCTCGGTTCTCAGTTCTCGGTTCTCGGTTCTCAGTTCTCGGTTCTCAGTTCTCGGTTCTCAGTTAGTTTGGGCAATGGGTTTGAGTGCGAAGGAGAGTTCTGCCGATTGTTAATCGGCAGCAATCACAAAGCAAGGTGACAGAGAAAAGTCCGGTTGTCAACCGGACCATATTAGTTCTCGCCCGCCCATACCGAAGCCTCAACTTTCTCCCTATAAAAACAAACCCATAACTATTGCTCAAACCGACCAGGAACCAAGAACCAAAAACCAGGAACTATTCATACCGCAGTGCCTCGGCAGGATTTGTATTAGCAGCCCTGATTGTTTGTGATATGACAGTAATCAAAGCAATCACAATTGCAATCAGGGTAGCTGTAATAAAAATAGTTATACCGGGTTCTGCTTTATAAGCAAACTCCTGGAGCCATTTCCTGGTCCAGAACCAGGCCAGTGGCCATGCAATACAACTGGAAAGAAGGATCAGAATGGTAAATTCCTTAACCATGATTAAAGATATCTGTGATACCGTGGCCCCCATCACTTTCCTGACACCAATCTCTTTTGTTCTTTGCTCAGCAATAAAAGCAACCAGCCCGAACAGGCCCATGATGGCAATGAATATGGCAAAACCTGCAAAATACCGGAAAACTTCACCCAGTTTCTGATCTGATCTGTACATCCGGTCAAAATTTTCGTCCATAAATGAATATTCGAAAGGATACTGCGGCGAGATATTATTCCATTCCATTTCAATGATCTTCAATGCATCCCCGATGTTATCTGAAGAGATCCTGACATTGACATATCCAAACCATTCATCATTCCACCCAAATATCAATGGTTCAATGGGTGCGCGGAGCGACTTGAAATGAAAATCCTTCAATACTCCGATAATCTCAAATTGCGTAACAGGAAAAGCCGTGATATACCAGCTGGGATGTAAAAATCTTTTGCCAACAACACTGTCAATATCTATATCCAGTCTTCGGACTGCTGCTTCATTGATCAGGCATGTATTGAAGCTGTCTGTTTCCAGGTCCCATGAAAAATTTCTTCCCCTGATGATTTCCATGCCCATCAGATCGACATAATCAGGATCAATCGTATAGACATTTGTATTGAAGTTCTGACCTTCGATCCCGAAGGTTTCATAATTACCTGAACTTCCGGGGACTGTATAAGAATAGGCTACTTTCCGGATGAGTGGGTACCGTAAAAGATTCTCCTTAAAAATTTCCTTGCTGTTTGTGATCTCCCTGTTTAATTCAAAAGTAACGACATGTTCCTTATTAAAACCAAGATCCTTTTTCCTTAAATAATTCAATTGATTATATACCACGATTGTTCCAATGATAAGGATAATCGAGATTGTAAATTGAAAAATGATCAGTGCTTTGCGTAAAACTCCAGCCGACCGCCCCCTGGTCTTTTCACCTTTTAGTACACTCGCCGGCTGAAAACGGGTTAAATAAAGAGCCGGATATAAACCAGCCATTAACCCAACAACGAGTATCCCCGCGAAGACCAGCAAAAGATTGAGCGGCTTCTCCAGGTATGCAATACGAAGGTCATCACCAAGGATCCTTTCAAAAACAGGGAATAACAATTCCACTGTGAGTAAACCCAGAAGTGTTGCCATTAAGGTGACTAAAAGGGATTCTCCAAGAAACTGAAAGATCAGTCTTCGCTTGTTACATCCCGTAACTTTTTTTATACCAACCTCCATGGCTCTCAATGCTGCCCGGGCAGTAGATAAATTAATGTAATTGATACAGGCAATCGCGATAATAAAACCGGCAATGATCATGAAAATGATAACGAATTGCTTATTTCCGTGCCTGGTACCCATATCGTTAACATGCCGGGCAAAATATACCTCTTTCAAAGGCCTGAGGCTTGCAGTGAAGCTAAGGGAGTCTTCGGGCTGTTCGGTAATCTTTGCATATATCTGGTGAAATACCTTATCCACTTTTTTATTCACAGTATCCAGATGAACATCCGGAACAAGTTTAATATAGGTTGCGGACTGAAAGGTCCTGTATGTATAAAGATGTTCTTCACCATAGTATTCCCTTAATGTGACAAAGGATACGATCGCATCAAACTGAAGGTGAAAGTTTTTCGGATCCCTGATGACACCGGTCACCATAAAATCCCTGCCACTGCTTGTTTTCAATATCTCACCCATTGGATTTTTATCACCAAAAATTTTATTAGCAGTGCTTTGATTTAAAACAATGGAAAAAGGTTCCTTTAAGGCAGTAACCGGATTCCCCTGTATCAATTCGACGTCAAAGAAATCAAAGAAACTGCTATCGGCCAGCATGGTTAATCTGATCTGGTATTTATATTCATTATAATCGAGATAAATATTATCCCAGAATTGTACCCTGACAAATCCTGTTGCTTCGGGAACTCCCTCAACTACATCATACCCCATCGCTGAGGTTGTCCATGCCCTAATATTTCCATCATCTCCGGCAAATTCCAGTCGCCCGATATTGTCAATGTTTTGATTGAATTTATCATATTTCAACTCATTCTGTACATAATGTACAATCAGGATGAAAATGGCAATGCTGAGAGCCAAACCGATTATGTTTATGAGGGTTATGCTCCTGTTACGGTACAAATACCGGAAAGCCGTTTTGAGATAATGTTTAAACATAATTCTACAGTTATTTATTCGTACCTTAATAATTCGACAGGATCGAGTCTGGCGGCATAAAAGGAATGATCTAAGACTGTGACCAGGATTATAATTACTGCTCCTAAACTGCTTAAGATTAAAATCCAGATATTGATCCCTGCTTTATAAAAATCATTCAACCAGATTAAAAATAACCATACGGATAATGGAACAGCCTGCAAATGCAAGATTTTCTTCATAAAATACTATTTCTCCTGATTTTATTAAAAGTTTATTCATCGGTTTAATCCTGACAAACATTTCAATCTGAAGATATTCATGATACAGCAAAGGACCTAAAGCAGGAGAGGAAATTGCAAACTTTTTCGGCTTACCGGGGGTTACATAATTTTGGGCAACCCTGTATATTCTATCAGCATTCACATGGTATTTGTCATAGGAATATTCATTATATAAATACAAATAAATAATCGTAAAACAGGTTAAGCCAAAAAATAATCTTATAAGATTGATGAAGGTATGAAACTTGTCTTCCAGAAATAATCTTAAAAACTGTGAAATCCTGATCATATAATTCAATTTTGATGATCAATACCAAATGATATGCCAAAATTATTATATAATTGATTATCTTAGTTTTAAAGTCTGTAAGTTTAATCATTTTTATTTACGGGTGTGCGATTTCAATACAGTTGGTGTGTGATATCGTTACGATTTTTGTAACTTTACTCACCAGTTGACTGCAAGTCACCCGGTGAGCATTTTATATTATGGAAAAAGAGGTAGCAAGAATATTAGTTATTGATGATAATTATGATGTGTTGAAATCCGCTCATGTATTTCTGAAACGATTTTTTACAGATATTCAGATCGAACAAGTACCTGAAAATATTGAAGAAAAGATAAAATCAGGAAATTATGATGTGGTATTGCTTGATATGAATTTCCAGCGCGGTAAGCGGGATGGAGAAGAAGGATTCATCTGGCTCGAACGAATCCTATCAATTGATCCCCAGGTTGTCGTGATCATAATCACAGCATACGGAGACATTGATCTGGCTGTACGTACCATCAAGGCCGGTGCCACAGATTTTGTTTTAAAACCATGGAAAAACCAGAAATTGCTTGCTACAATTAATGCTGCACTCCAGTTGAAAAAATCAAGGGAAGAGGTGCAACATCTTCGTCACACACAGCAAAAACTCATTGAAGACATGAACCAGCAATATGGTCTTTTTGTTGGTGAATCAGAAGCTGTAAAAAAATGCCTGGGAATGGTTGAAAAAGTTGCCGGAACAGATGCTGATGTGTTGATCCTGGGCGAAAATGGTACAGGTAAAGAGCTAATAGCAAGAATGATACACCGGAAATCCGGAAGAAATCAGATGGTATTTATTCCTGTCGATCTTGGTTCTATCTCCGAAAATCTTTTCGAAAGTGAATTATTTGGCCATATGAAAGGAGCATTTACTGATGCCCTTGAAGATAAACCCGGACGTTTTGAACTGGCAAATGGAGGAACAATTTTTCTTGACGAGATCGGGAACCTTTCTTTGCCTCTGCAATCTAAACTGCTGAATGTCCTTCAGAACAGGAAAGTGATCCGGGTTGGATCCGTAAAAGAACTACCGGCGAATTTCAGATTAATCTGTGCAACGAACAGGCCTCTGAATGAAATGGTACAAAAAAATGAATTCAGGGAGGATCTTTTATACCGGATCAATATGGTTGAAATACACATACCTCCCTTACGGGAAAGAAAGGAAGATATCCCCCTGCTTTTTAATCATTTCATTTCATTTTATAAAAAGAAATACAATAAACCCGGCCTGAAAATCAACCCTGTAACCATAGAAAAACTTACTTATCATAGCTGGCCCGGGAATGTGCGTGAATTGCAACACTCAGTGGAACGCGCGGTGATTTTATCGGAAAGGAACCTGGTTAATTATGCTGATTTCATGCCCGTAAAACCGATGGTTCAGAATACCAGGCAAAAAGAACCTGTCAGGTTGAATGAAATGGAAAAACTGCACATTCAGAAGATCATTAAACAAAATAAAGGTAACATCACGCGTGCAGCAGCTGAACTATGCATATCAAGGACAGCCCTGCACAGAAGACTGCGGAAATATGGTATTTAGAAATCATTCGGCCGGACTGATTATCAGGATTATTCTTCTTCTGTTAAACGTCTTCCTGACAGGTTTCACTGCTTCAATGATTGGTGAAAAGGATCTGTTTTTCTTACCGCTGACACTGTTCCTCATCCTCATCATCCAGACGATCGAATTTGTCTATTATTCTACACGTAGAAACCGTGAGCTTTCAAGATTCATCGAAAACCTGCGCAAAGCAGATTTTGCAATGAAATACAAGAACAACATAAAAGGAAATCCTTATAAAAACCTTTATAAAATATTCAATGAAATCTCGGATTATATTACCAATATCAAACTCGAAAAAGAAGCCCAGTTCAATTATCTTCAAATGGTGATCAGCCATATGATGATCGGAATCATATCACTGAAGGGAGTAGAAGAAATTGTTATGATCAATGATCCTGCAAGGAAGATCCTCGGGATTAAAAAAACGACCAGCTGGCTTGAAATTACAAATCAGATACCTGAGTTTACCAGGCAAATTAATGCCATGAAGGGAAGTGCCAGCAAACTTATCGAGATCAACCTGCATAATGACCTGGTAAAACTATCCGTTAAGGTTTCAAATCTGATTATCCTGGGTGAGGAATTCAGGATCATCACCTTTCAGGATATCCGGACAGAAATTGAGCAGAAAGAGATAGAAGCATGGCAAAAGCTGATCCGTATTCTGCGGCATGAGATCATGAATTCCGTCACTCCCATATCTTCGATGACCGAAACTGTTCTGATGCTGGTTGAAGATCACCTGGGTACCTCAAGAAAAGCAACGGACCTTACAGATGATGATGTGGCCGATATCCGGCAAAGTATCAGGACAATCCACGAAAGAAGTGAAGGACTTTATGATTTTGTCGAAAAATACAGGGAAGTGACCAGGATCCCTGAACCTGAAATTGAAACAATCAATATTAAAAACCTGATCGAACGAATCATCAAGCTGATGGATGCAGATCTTGAAAGAAATGATATCCGGATCATAACTGATTCCTTAAATCCTTCCCATACAGTCATAGCAGACAGTCACCTGATTGAACAGGTTTTGATCAACCTGATCAAAAACAGTATCCAGGCTCTCGACCAGACAGAGGATAAAAAAGTGAAAATTACAGCTGAAGCTACACCTGCACACCAGGTTATTAAAGTAATTGACAATGGATGCGGAATTGAGGAGAAAGATATCGATGAGATCTTTGTGCCGTTCTATTCAACAAGAGAAAATGGTTCAGGTATAGGGTTGAGTCTTTCAAAACAAATCATGCTCAGGCATGGAGGAAATATTACGGTTAGCAGTAAGCCCAGAAAGGAAACCTGTTTCAGTTTAATTTTTCCAATTCATACACTCAGGTCATGACCGGCAGTTATGCCGTGGGTGTGATATATAATATTATTCCCATCCGATTATTTTCTCAATCTCCTTTTCTGTCCAATCACAGATCCCAAAAATATCATCCACTGAAAGTATGGCTTCCCTGTGAAGTTTGGTATAAGCCGGGAGAGGCATGGTTTTTTCAGAGGTCTCACTACAAATCCCGATCAGTAAGCTGATCCTTTCTTCTTCTGAATAAACCGACCAATGAGAAAAATTTAACTTTTCCTTGCCTTCGGAAATATGTTTATCAAGCAGCCAGGATACAGGAGAAATATATCCGTAAAAAGGATAACGTGTATAGTCCGAGTGACAGTCATAACAGGATTTCATAAATTTCTCTCCCAATTCGGGTGTAATATCTGTCGACCAGATAAGGCCTTCCTCAGTTAATTGGTCACCCCTGTTTTTTTCAGGCTGGTAAAATTGCAAAATGATTATCCCGGCTAATAGAAGAATCAAAACTATTTTCAGGAAAATTTTCATCAGGGTCAGAATGGTTCAGGGAACAACCGTTTACGAATACTCCTGAGTCTATTCCAGCATCCTATCAGTTTCCTCCTCTGTCCATTTTGTAATTGTATCTAACTGTTCTTTGGATAGCTTTTTTTCGGGATTACTGTTTAA
The DNA here is from genome assembly GCA_964527875.1 of uncultured Bacteroides sp. GTDB lineage: Bacteria > Bacteroidota > Bacteroidia > Bacteroidales > SM23-62 > LJUQ01. The sequence goes on from CAZGOR010000078.1 coordinate 6,875, forward strand.
GTATTTCTCAGGAGGCATATCTTCTTCAGTTAATACATCATGCATCTTATTTAATAGCTGTATCTTTTTTGCAGTTTTATATTCATTCCATTTTAAAAAATCCAGGGCATTTTTTGCTTTTTTATTTTCAGAATCACCAGTGTGACAATCATAGCATGAATTAACAACGATTTTCATGATTTCTTCAGGGAATCCTGGTGTTGGCTCAATATCAACGGATTTCCCTTCATTTACTTCCTTATCATGAAAGCCATATGACAAACTGGCAATCAGCACGATAAAACTTACACCCAGGATAATCTCACCAAGTCTCATAATATAGATTTTTAAAATTCGCCGCGAATATATATAAAATTTGTTAATTGGGAAATTTGTAAATTGTTATATTCATATATTCGTGTGTACGTTCAGAATGTAGGGTTGTTGGTAAATTATTCGTAACGCTGAAATTCTGCAAACCGGAGCATAACAATACCTAAAAAACAAGATATCCAAATCATACAATCAAAATATAAAAAGCTATGGTAAAATTTAAGAATATTTATTCGGGAATTATACTTTTATTCATGGTTGTTTCTGCCTATAGCCATGGTTTTGAAAAATTCCCGGAAAGCCAGATCGACCAGAGCCAGATTGAGCTGGCAAAGAACTTTTCTGACAATTATTTCACCGCCTTGAAAAATGGTAAATACTATGAATTTCATGATGAAGCAATTGAGGCTTTAAGTAAAAGCCTCACACCTGAAAAACAAAAACAGGTCTATCAGAGTATTAAAGATCAATTCGGTGATTACCTTTACCTTATTCATATCTTAATGACCTCGCAGGGTTTGTATTAGCTGCCTTCAAGCTCAACGATCCAATGATCAGCAGGCTTAATAGAAGGATAAAGACAGAACATAAAAACAATGTCTCAAAACCAAATGAAACACGGTAGGTGAAATTCTGCAGCCACAGATTATTTCCAAAATAAGATAATGGTACAGCAATAAGGATGGAAATAAGGATCAGGCTTAAATAACCTTTGGAAATAAAATAAGCTACTGACAGACCCTTAGCACCGAATACTTTTCGTACACCGATCTCTTTGACCTTTGTTTCTGCTGAATAGGTTGCCATCCCGAACAAGCCAAGGCAGGCAATAATAATGGCCAGCAACGATGTTACCCCGATCATATAAAGAATATCACTAAAAAACATATAATACTCCCTGATCTCATCATCCAGAAACTTCGCTTCCATCGTATGAACCGGATCTATTTCTTTCCATATTTTTTCCAGCTTATTCATGGTCCTGGATATATCCGGAGTGCTCACCAACAGATTTGCCACATGATAATTATCCGGATTGATTCTCAGGGCCATCGGCTGGATTTTGCTAAAAAGGGCAAAGAAATTATAATCCTTAACCACGCCAATCACCTCAACAAGAATTGTGTCCTCTATGGTTATCGTTTCCCCAAGTGCCTCATTTGGTGTTCCGAAATTAAATACATCAACAGCTGTCTGATTTATTATTACATACTTCTCATCACCGGTCGTGAAATGATCAGGGAAATTTACACCTTCAATCAATGATAATCCCATGACATCAATATAGTTCCTGTCGGTATAAAAATGACACAACTCTATTTTATTTTCTTTGTTATCCACCCAGGCGTTATCAGACCAGACATTGCCTACACCCGGTATATGTGAAGACCAGGCAACAGCCTTTATTTCCGGGAGGCTTCTGAGTTCATTCTCCAGCAGATTCCTGTCATTCCCTTTTAACCGTATAGTCAATACATTTTCCTTATTGAATCCATAATCTGCATTCATCCAGTATTTCATCTGCCGGAATAATACAACGATAGTAACAAGGAGAATGATTGAAAATGCAAACTGTGCTACAACCAGTAGTTTTCGAAGGAATACCCTTGAGAAAATTTTCAGTTCTGAAATATCCTTGAAAATTGTTACCGGGTTGAATGACGACATGTACAATGCAGGTATGAGACCGGCAATCAGTCCGGTTATAATGGCAAAAATCAAAAACCAGATATAGATACTGACATTTTCCTGGGGTGAAACATTCAGCATATTCATGAATTTCATGCCGGTAAACGCAGGCTTGAGGAATTGCAGCAAAACATATGATAACACAAGAGCAAATAAAGCAGCGACAACCGATTCAACCAGGAATTGAATGAATACCTGTAACCGGAAAGCCCCTACTACTTTTCTCACACCAATCTCTTTTGCACGGCTTAGCGACCGGGCCATTGAAAGATTGGCATAGTTAAAGGCCGCCGTGACGATCAGGATCAGGGCAAGGATAACCATCCCATAAATAATCATTTTAGGTAAAAAGAAACCTATCTCGTTCCCAAGTAAAGGGCCCAGAGGAATGCCGGTCAATGCCTGGAGGCTGAATGAATAATCATGGTCAGGATCAGATGAATATTGTTCTTCCCGGATCTTTTCAAAAGCCTGTTGTAATTCATCCGGATTAAATCCATCTTTTGCAATAAAGTAAACCCAATTTGAATAGACATCATTCCAGTCGGATGACAGATCTTCATCCATGGAATTCACCGAAGCCAGGATTTCAAAATCAATATGTGTTTTCTCTTTCTTTTCTTTGATGATGCCGGTGACCGTAAATTCCTTTGTCGTATCAACCAGTATTGTTTTACCTACAGGATCCTCTTCTCCAAAAAATTTCCTTGCTGTCTCCTCCCGCATAATTATCGAATAGGGTTCATCCAGTGCATGTTCAGGATTCCCACCAACCAGTTCAAAATCAAATATATTAAAGAAGTCCGAGCCTGTATAATAACCGCTAAACGAAATGATCTTATCATTATATTTTCCCTCATTACTGAAAGATCCATGTATCGCAACAGCTTCTTCGACAACCGGGTAATTATCTTCAAGATATGTGGCCATCGGGAAAGCTGTACTTGCAAACCGGGTAACAACAAATTCCGACATTTCATCATTGGTCAGAACCCTGTATATTCTTTTTCTGTGCTTATGAAAATTATCATAACTCAACTGATCATGGATGACCAATAAGATAAGAAGACAAACAGTCATGCTAAGTGAAAGACCAATGATATTAATAGCCGAAAAACCTTTGTACTTAAAAAGGTTCCGGAATGCTGTAAGTAAATAACTTCTTATCATGGAGAAAGATTTACATTCTTTTGTTTAGACGACATGATGAGTTGAATTGTTACTAATTTATTCTTTTTTTTTATAAAAGAAATCTCAACATGGGTGTGTCATAAATAAAATTAATTTACTGGATTCCCCTATTAAAAACCAAACTATGAAGGTAATATAAACGATTGTTGTGGATTGTTTCACAACTATTTTATTATATCTTGAATGAATAAATAAATTCTTTTTCTCGCACCTGCCTGCCGAAAAGTTATGACATATAGGGAGGAAGGAATATGAATTTTAGTAATTTTAGTTTTTCTAAAAGAGACAATAGAGGCGTTATCTTATTTCAATAATCATTTAAAAGCCATGGCTGAATTAAAACTTGATATCTCAAATGTCTTTCCATTTGTTTCGAAAGAAACAATCTACGGACAGAAAGAAGCAACAATGCAGCATCTCACTGCTCTTCATGAAAAAACAGGTGCAGGAAGCAATTTTACCGGGTGGATTGACCTGCCGTCAAATATTACGGAAGAACATATCAGCGAAATTGAAAAAGTTGCTGAAAAGTTAAGAGATATGGTAGATTTTGTAGTTGTTATTGGAATCGGGGGATCTTATCTTGGAGCAAAAGCCATTATTTCTGCACTCAGCCATAATTTTGAATATCTTATTGAAAAAAACAAATTCCCTCATATTCTATTTGCCGGACAGAATATTGGTGAGGACTACCTGAGTGAATTCATTGAAGTTCTCGATAATAAAAGCTATGCAATCATTGTCATATCAAAATCAGGAACAACGACAGAAACCGCCATCGCATTCAGAATACTGAAAAAACATCTTGAACAACAGGTTGGTGCTAAAGAAGCAGGGAAAAGGATTATTGCCATCACAGATCAAAACAAGGGAGCTCTCAGAACCCTTGCAAATCAGTTGGGATATAAATCTTTTGTAATACCCGAAGATACAGGAGGAAGATATTCTGTTCTGACACCTGTTGGTTTGGTTCCAATTGCAGTTGCCGGACTCAACATAAGAGAATTCATCGAAGGGGCACGTTTAATGGAGAAAAAAACCGGATTGGCTGTTCCTTTCGAATATAATCCGTCTGCTTTGTATGCTGCATCCCGAAATGCTTTGTACAGGGCTGGTAAAACAACCGAGATCCTTGCTAATTATAATAATAAGCTTGTTTTTCTTTCGGAATGGTGGAAACAGTTATATGGTGAAAGTGAAGGCAAAGAAAACAAAGGTATCTTTCCGGCAAGTGTCAACTTTACTGCCGATCTTCACTCTATGGGACAATATATCCAGGAAGGTGTAAGAAATCTTTTTGAGATAATTATTTCAGTTACTCATACGGATCATACTCTTATTATTCCGGATGATAAGAATAACCTGGATCAGCTTAATTTTCTGGCCGGTAAACGTATAGATGAAGTAAATAAAATGGCTGAATTGGGAACAATTCTTGCTCATGTAGATGGAGGTGTACCAAATATCAGGATTGAAATTCCGCGAATTAATGAATATCACCTTGGCGAATTGATTTATTTCTTTGAAAAAGCCTGTGGAATAAGTGGTTATCTCCTTGATATCAATCCTTTTAATCAGCCTGGGGTAGAGGCTTACAAAAAAAATATGTTTGCTCTTCTGGAAAAACCTGGATTTGAAGAGGAGACAAGGAAGATCATTGAAAGGATAGGGAAATAAATTAGAAACGCGAAACCTCAGGTTTCGCGTTTCTAATTTACTATTTCAATCCTTTTTTCTCAGTAAAATCCTTCAGTATCTCATCAAAATTCGGACTTCCTATTTCTTTCAGATCATAATAAACCCTAGTATTCGGCTTATTTATTTTGATTAACCTGTTCAGATCAATAGGTGTACCAATCACAACCGCATCACATTCGGTATTATTGATTGTTGTTTCAAGATCTTTCAGTTGTTCATCACCGTATCCCATAGCCGGTAAAAGTGTTCCGATACCGGGATAAATCCTGAAGGTTTCAGACAGCTTTCCAACTGTATAAGGTCTCGGATCGACCAGGGAAGATGCACCGTATTGTTGTGCTGCCACGGTACCAGCTCCGATTTTCATTTCACCATGTGTAAGGGTTGGGCCATCTTCTATAACCAAAACCTTTTTCCCTTTAATAACTGAAGGATCATCAACCCTGATGGGAGAAGTACCATTGACAATGACTGCATCCGGATTAACCATTCTGGTATTGTTCCGTACAGCTTCAACCAATTCTTTTATAGCAGTATCAATCTTATTTATAACCACCACATCTGCAATCCTCAGTGTTACCTCCCCCGGATAATACGTCAGTTCATGTCCTGCACGGTGAGGATCGGTAACCGTGATCATTAAATCAGGCTTTATAAACGGGAAATCATTATTTCCACCATCCCATACAATGACATCACAACCTTTTGAATCATTCTCAGCATTCCTTAAAATAGCCTC